>NZ_JAJCXD010000028.1:0-62657 GCF_021056305.1 Actinokineospora sp. PR83 | reverse complement strand
ACCCTGATCCACCCACCCCACAAGCCCACCCCCACCGCTGCGAGTCCCACCGCCCCCGGAAACCCGAGCCCGGGCAATCCCAACCCGGGCAATCCCAACCCAGGCAGCCACAACCCCGATGGCCTGAGCCTCAGCAACCCGAGCCCTGGCAACCCGAGCCCTGGCAACCCGAGCCCTGGCAACCCGAGCTTCGGCAACCCGAGCCCCGGCATGTCCATCCACGCCCCTGTCGCAGTTGTCCACAGCTCCGCCGCGACCCCTCCCGCCCTGTCACCCCCCGCCGGTAACGTGGAAATCGGGGGTCCCCAGGCCGGGATGATCTTGGAAACGGCCGGGGAGGTGGCGGGAACCGGTGTGGTTCCGTCCTTCGTGGACGATGGTGCAGAGGTTGTCCACAGCCTGTCCGCGCGGGCTGCCGGAGTGTCGGTCCCCTCGGGTAGCGTGGAAATCGGGGGTCCCCAGGGCGGGATGATCTTGGGGGAGGGGGAGCCGCCCGCGTGGTTGGTGGGGGTCTTCTCCGAGTTGCTGGGGATCGCGGCGGGGGAGCTGGACTCCACCGCGCTGTTTGAGGACCTCGGGGTCGAGTCGGTGATGCTGGCCGAGTTGATCACGGCCATCGAGGGGCGGCTCGGGCGGCGGCTGGAGCCGGGGACGCTGTTGGAGAACCCGACCCTCCGCGAACTCGCCCGCGCTCTGGGCGTCGCCGGTGTCGGACCGGCCGCGGTGGTGGAGAGCGACCCCCTGGTCTCCACTGTGGAGCGGCCGACCCCGCCTGCCCCGGACCTACCCCGGCCGGGGCAGGCGCCGGGGGGACGGGAGATCGCGGTCATCGGGATGGCGTGCCGGTTCCCGGACGCGCCCGACGTTGAGGCGTTCTGGCGCAACCTCGCGGCCAAGAGGTGTTCGGTCACCGAGGTGCCGGGCAGCCGGTGGGACACCGCGGAGTTCTACCCCGGGACCGCCACCAGCAAGTGGGGGGCGTTCGTCGACGGGATCGAGGACTTCGACGCCGAGTACTTCGGCATGGGGGCCGAGGAGGCCACGTGCCTCGACCCGACGATCCGGCTGTTCCTGGAGGGGACCGCCGCCGCCCTGGCCGACGCCGGGTACGGCGAGCGGGAGCTGTGGGGGCGCGACGTGGGGGTGTTCGTCGGGGCCCGGATGTCGAACTACCGGGAGCGGACCGGTGCCCGCGGCGGGGCCGCGGGGATGGGGACCGACCAGAACTTCGTCGCCGCGCGGGTGTCGCACCAGTTCAACTTCCACGGGCCGAACATGGTGGTGGACAGCGCCTGCTCCTCGTCGCTGGTCGGCATCCAGCTCGCCTGCCGCAGCCTGCTCGACGGGGAGTCCGAGGTGGCCGTGGCCGGTGGGGTGGACGTGCTCCTCGACGAGCAGCCCTACCTGGAGTTCAGCGCGGCGGGCGCCCTGTCGCCGGACGGCAGGTGCTTCACCTTCGACGAGCGGGCCAACGGGTTCGTGCCCGGTGAGGGCTGCGGCGTGCTGCTGCTCAAGACGCTCGACCGCGCCCTGCGCGACGGCGACCGCGTCCACGCGGTCATCCGGGCCGTCGCGGTCAACAACGACGGGCACACCATGGGGCTCACCACCCCCAACCCGGCCGCGCAGGCGAAGGTGGTGCAGCGCGCCCTCGACGCCTCCGGTCTCGGCGCCCGCGACATCGGGCTGGTCGAGGCGCACGGCACCGGCACCATGATCGGTGACCCGATCGAGGTCCGCGCCCTCACCGACGTCTACCGCCGCACCACCGCCGACACCGCCTTCTGCGCCATCGGCAGCGTCAAGTCCAACATCGGCCACCTCCTCTCCGCGGCCGGGATGGCGGGCGTGCTCAAGGTCGTCCTCGCCCTCAAGCACCGCCAACTCCCGCCGACGCTGTTCTGCGAGACCCCGAACCCCCGGTTCGACTTCGCCGCGTCGCCGTTCACGCCGAACACCGAGCTGCGGGCGTGGGAGAGCGCGGGGCCGCGGGCCGCCGCCGTCAGCGCCTTCGGCCTCGGCGGCACCAACGCCCACCTCATCGCCACCGAGCACGTGCCGACCACCCCGCCCACCCGCGAACCCCTGCCCGCCCCGGTGTTCCGCCGCACCCGCCACTGGCTCGACCGCCCCCAACCGCCGACGCCCCAACGGCAGGGGGGAACGGTGCAGGCGGGCCCGGTTGTCGGGCGGCAGGAGGCGCAGACCCGGGCGGCGTGGCCGCAGGCGCCGGTCACCCCGGTGACCGGGCCGGTGGAGGGGACTTCGCCGGTCGGGTTCCCGGCCGCCTCAGCGAGCTGGTCGGCGGAGGGAGCTTTGCCGGTCGGGTTCCCGGCCGGGCAGGCGGAAGGGGCTTCGCCGGGCGGGTTCCCCTCTGCCCCGGCGAGCGGGCCGGGGGAAGGGGTTCTGCCGGTCAGGCTCCCGGTTGCTCCGGTGAGTGCCTCTGCACCGGCGGCTCCTGTGGCGAGCTGGTCGCCCGGGGCGGGTGGAGCCGACGGCGGGTCGCCCCCGGGTGGGGCGGTCGTGTTCGCGGGAGCGGCCGGGCAGGTCGGGGGTGCGCAGCTCAATCCTGTGCAGCCCGGAGGGGCCTCCGCGCAGGACAGTCCAGTGGTCGAGCTGCCTGCCCAGGGGGGTCTGACCGCCTCCCTGCTCACGCTGACCTTCGCCCACCCACGAGCCGAGGGATGACCATGTCGACCGGTATCGAATGCCACCTGGTGCTGGCGCACTCCGACTTCGTCATGCGCAACCACCGCGTGCACGGGGTCTCGGTGATGCCGGGGGTCACCTTCCTCGACATCGTCTTCCGGGTGTTGGCGGCCCAGGGCGTCGACACCACCCGGGCGGTGGTGCGCGACGTCCTGTTCCACGAGGCGATGGTGACCAAGGACGGTCACGACCGGGACGTGCGGATCCGCATCGACCCGGCCGGGCACGTCACGGCGTCGAGCCGGTGGCTGCGCGACGGCGAGCCGGTCTCGGAGTACCGGGACAACTTCCAGGCTGAACTGGTCTTCGCCGACCTGCCCGAGCCCGCCCCGGTGGACCTGGCCGCGCTGCGGGCGGGGGCCAGGGCCGTCGACATGGACGAGCTGTACGCCAGGGCCAGGGCCGAGGAGATCCGGCACGGCAACGCCATGCGCTGCTTCGGCGAACTGCGCCTCGGCCCGGACTACCTGCTGGCCGAACTGTCCCTCGACGCGGAGACGGCCGCCACCGACGGCGCGTTCCACGCCCACCCGGCGAAGCTGGACTGCTCCACCCTCGCGGCGTTCGGGCAGATCGCCCCGCTCAACGAGGAACCCTTCATCCCCGTCTACGTCGGCGAGTTCCGCGCCCCCCGCCCCATCACGGGCCGGGTGTTCGCCTACGTGCCCCGCCCCGAGGTCATCGCCGAGTCCGGCGACGTCATGCACAACGACTACACGATCGTCGACGAGCACGGCCGGTTCCTGGCGTCGTTCGGCAAGCTCACCTGCAAGCGCATCCGCTTCCCCGGGCTGATCACCCGCCTGCTGGACGTCGAGCCCACCACCCCGCAGCCCGCACCCGACCCGGGCACCACGCCCGCGCAGCCCACACCCGGCCCCACCTCCGGCTCGCTGCCGCAGACCGGCGTGCCCGCGCGGGCAGCCGTGCAGCCGCAGGCCGAGGGGCCTGCTCCGCTGGCGGTGGTCGTCGACCACCTGCGGGGCATGGTCGCGGCGTCGCTGGGTGTCGACAAGTCCACCGTCGACACCAAGGCGGGCTTCTACGCCCTGGGCCTGGACTCCGTCGCGATGCTCGGGATGAGCCGGGAGCTGGAGGCGTACGTGGGGGCGGCGCTCTACCCCACCCTGTTGTTCGAGTTCTCCGACATCGCCTCCCTCGCACAGCACTTGCATGGCACATACAAACCCACCGCGACCCCGCAGGCGCCCGAGTCGGGCGCCGCCCCGGGAACCGTCGAGACCACGACGATCCCGACCGACCTGGCGGTGCACGCGTTCACCCCGGTGTGGTCCCGCCAGGACACCACCCCGGGCGCCACGCCCACCACGGTCACCGTGCTCGGGGCCACCCCGGCGCTCAAGGCCGAGCTGGGCAGGCACCTCACCCTGGTCGACGAAGGCGCGACCGACTACGTGCTCATCGCCCCCTCACCGACCGACACCGTTGACACCGCGGGCACCGCCGCAGCGGTCGGCGCCGCGATCCCTGGTGCGTACCGGGCGTTCACCGAGCTGGCCACGTCGCTGGTGGAGGCCAAGGCGCCTGCCCGGGTGGTGTTCCTGCACCCGGGTGGACCGGAGAACGCGGCTGTGGCCGCGCTCGCCCGCACGGTGACGGCCGAGACCTCCCTCCTGACCACAAAGGTGGTCGAGGCGGAACCCACGGCCGAGATCGTCCTCGCGGAGTTGGCCGACAGCTTCGCCGACTCCGAGGTCCGCTGGGTGCGGGGGCACCGCGAGGTGGTGCGGTTCGCGCCCGCCGCGACCACGCCGGGAACGCCGAAGCAGCGCGGGGTCTACGTCATCACCGGCGGCGCGGGCGGGCTCGGGCTGCACCTCGCCGACCGGCTGGCGACCGCGCACCAGGCCCGGCTCGTCCTGATCGGGCGCCGGTCGATCACCCCGGAGCTGGCAACCCGGATCGCGGGCTGGGAGGACGCGGGCGCCCAGGTCCAGTACCTGCGCGCCGACATCGCCGACGCGACCCAGGCCCGGGCCGCCATCGCCACCGCGCGGGCCGTCTTCGGTCCCGTCGACGGGGTCTTCCACTGCGCCGGGCTGGTCCGCGACGGGCTGTTCTTCCGCAAGGACGACGCCGACGTCGCGCAGGTCCTGGCCGCGAAGACGGCGGGGACGCGGAACCTGGTCGAGGCGGCGGGCGGTGTCGCGACGTTCGTGACCTTCTCCTCGGTCTCGGCGACGCTGGCCAACATCGGGCAGAGCGACTACGCCTACGGCAACGCCTACGCCGAGCACCTCACCGCCGCGCACGGCGGTCTGGCGATCGGCTGGCCGTTCTGGGCCGACGGCGGGATGCGCGTCGACGACGAGACCCTGCTCCGGGCGGGGAAGGCCACCGGCACCTGGCCGCTGCCCACCGACGTCGGCCTCGACCTGCTCTGGTCCGCGCTCGGCGGCACCGGCCGCCTCGTCGTCTCCTACGGTGAGGCGGACCGGGTCCTGGCGCTGTTCCCGCAGCCGGAAGCCCGGCAGGAACAGGGCGACCGGCAGAGCAGCGGCACCGAGCCGGGCCCGGAGGCCGGGCAGGCGCCCGGGAACCGGTTCGGCGCGGACTCCCGGGACGGGCAGGACAAGGACATAGCCATCATCGGGATCGCCGGCGAGTACCCGCAGGCGCCGGACCTCACCACCTTCTGGCACAACCTCGCCGACGGCGTCGACAGCGTCACCGAGATCCCGGCCGACCGGTGGGCGCACGCCGACTTCTTCCACCCGGACAAGGGCACCGACGGGCGCAGCTACAGCCGCTGGGGCGCGTTCCTCGACGGGGTCGACCGGTTCGACGCCCCCTTTTTCGGCATCTCCCGCCGGGAGGCGGAGCGGATGGACCCGCAGGAGCGGTTGTTCCTCAAGACCGCGTGGCGCGCCGTCGAGAACGCCGGGTACCGGCCGGACGCCATCGCCGGGCACACCGTCGGGGTCTACGTCGGCGTGATGTGGAACCACTACCAGCTTCTCGAGGCCGACGGCGTGCACCCGACCGCGATGCACTGCACCGTCGCCAACCGCGTCTCCTACTGCCTGGACCTCAGCGGCCCGAGCATGGCCGTCGACACCGCCTGCTCCTCCAGCCTCACCGCCGTGCACCTGGCGGTGGAGGCGCTGCGCGCCGGGCAGGCCACCATGGCCATCGCAGGCGGGGTCAACGTGTCGGTCCACCCGCAGAAGTACGTCCAGCTCAGCGCGGGCCAGTTCCTCTCCGCCGACGGCCGGTGCCGCAGCTTCGGGGACGGGGGCAGCGGGTACGTTCCCGGTGAGGGCGTCGGCGCGGTGCTGCTCAAGCCCCTCGCCCAGGCCAGGGCCGACGGCGACTTCGTCTTCGGGGTCATCAAGGGCACCCGGCTCAACCACACCGGCAAGGGCAGCGGCTACACCGTGCCCAGCCCCACCGCGCAGGCCGGGGTCATCCGCCGGGCCGTCGAGGACTCCGGTGTCCCCGCGCACACCATCGGCTACCTGGAGGCCCACGGCACCGGCACGTCCCTCGGCGACCCCATCGAGATCGAGGGCGTCCGGCGGGCGTTCGGCGACCTGGAGCCGGGCAGCCGGGCGATCGGCAGCGTCAAGTCCAACATCGGCCACCTGGAGAGCGCCGCCGGGATCGCGGGCATCAGCAAGGTGGTCATGCAGATGCTGCACCGCGAGCTGGTGCCGTCCCTGCACGCGGACACCCTCAACCCGCACATCGACTTCGCCGCGTCCCCGTTCGCCGTGCAGCGCGAGCGCGCCCCCTGGCACCCGGTGGCGGGGGAGTCGGTGCTGCGCGCGGGGGTCAGCGCGTTCGGGGCCGGGGGCGCCAACGCCCACGTCGTGCTGGAGAGCGCGCCGCCGCCCGCGCCGCCGGAGCACACCCCGGGGCCGCACCTGTTCGTGCTCAGCGCCCGCGACCGCGACGTGCTGCACACCTACGCCGGGCAGTTCGTCGACCTGTTCGCCGCCATCGAGCAGCGCGACGCCGTGGGCGACCCGGCGCTGGTCGCGGCCCTGACGACGCTGGTCGCGGACATCCTGGGCGTGCCGGAGGACGCCGTCGCCGCCGACGAGTCCCTGGCCGACCTGGGGGTCGACGCCCTCGGGCTGGACCGGGTCCGGGCGCTGCTGGCCGAGCGGGCACCGGGGACCGCCGCCGAACTGGGCCCGTCGAGCACCTGCGCCGCGCTGACCGCGCACGCGGGCGCCACCACGCCCTCGGTCAGCCTGGCCGACATCACCTACACGGTGCAGACCGGCCGCCCGATGCTGGCCGAGCGGGTGGCGGTCGTGGCCACCACCGCCCGCGAGCTGCGCGGCAAGCTGGAGAACTACCTGGCGGGTGAGCGCGCCCCCGGCCTGTGGACCGCCCGCGCGGGCGACGACGCCTCCACCGCCGACGAGCTGGTGGACCTGTTCGCCGCCGGGGAGCTGGCCGAGCTGGCCGAGCGCTGGGTCGGCGGGGCCGACGTGCCGTGGTCGCGCTGCCACGCGGGCAGGCGGGTCCGCAGGCTGCCGCTGCCGACGTACCCGTTCCAGGAGGAGCGCTACTGGCTCGGCGGGTGGAAGGCCGCCGCCAAGCCGGAGATCGCCGCCGAACCCGAGTCGGAACCCAAGCCGGAACCCGTGGCAGAGCCGCGATCCGAGGCCCCGCCGTCGGTGGCGGGCGCCACGCGCGCCGAGGTGCTGACCGCCATCGAGGACGCCGTGTGCGCGCGGCTGTACCTGCGCCGCGACGAGGTGGACGCGCGGCAGAGCTTCAGCGAGATGGGCCTGGAGTCCGTCGGTGCCGTGGAGGTCGTGCGGGAGGTCGGGGAGCGGTTCGGCGTCGAGGTCGACCCGGTCGCCGTCTACGACCACCCGACGATGGATGCGTTGGCCACCCACGTGCTCGGTCTCGGACCCGCCCCCCGCCCGGCCCCGGTGCCGACCGGGCCCGCGGCCGCCGACGCGCCCATCGCGGTGATCGGCATGTCCGGTCGCTTCCCCGACGCGGAGGACCTGGACGAGTTCTGGGCGAACCTGGTCGCGGGCAGGCACAGCTTCCGCCCGGTGCCCAAGGACCGCTGGGACGTCGACGCGGTGCACAGCACCGACCGGCTCGCCGAGGGCCGCACCTACAGCAGGGTCGGCGCCATGCTGTCCGATGTGGACCGCTTCGACGCGGCGTTCTTCAACCTCTCGCCGCTGGAGGCGGAGGCGATGGACCCGCAGCAGCGGCTGTTCCTGCAGCAGGCGTGGGCCGGTCTGGAGGACGCGGGCTACGCGGTGGGCAAGGCGGAGAAGACCAGCTGCGGCGTGTTCGTGGGCTGCGCGCCCGGCGACTACGACCTGCTGCTGGCCGAGGCGGGCCGGGCCGACAGCGGCCACGCGTTCCTCGGCACCACCAGCTCGATCCTGCCCGCCCGCATCGGCTACTTCCTCAACCTCGACGGCCCGACCATGGCAGTGGACACCGCGTGCTCGTCGTCGCTGGTCGCGGTGCACCTGGCCGCCGACGCGATCCGCCGCGGCGAGTGCGCCATGGCCGTCGCGGGCGGGGTGGCGCTGATGGTCACCCCGCAGTTGCACGTGCGGGGCAGCCGGGTCGGGATGCTCTCGCCCAGCCAGACCTGCGTCCCGTTCGACGCCGCCGCCGACGGGACCGTGCTCGGCGAGGGCGTCGGCGTGGTCGTGCTCAAGCGGCTCGACCGGGCCGTCGCCGACGGCGACACCGTGCACGGGGTGCTGCTGGCCTCCGGCATCAACGGCGACGGCAAGACCAACGGCATCACCGCCCCCAGCGCCGCCTCCCAGGCCGCGCTGCTCGCCGACACCTACCGCCGCGCCGGGCTCGACCCGCGCGAGATCAGCCTGGTCGAGGCGCACGGCACCGGCACCGCGCTGGGCGACCCGATCGAGGTCAAGGCGCTCACCGAGGTGCACCGCCGGTCCTCCGCCGACGTCGGCTACTGCGCGATCGGCTCGGTGAAGGCCAACATCGGCCACACCACCATGGCGGCCGGGATCGCCGGTCTGCTCAAGGTCCTGCTCGCGCTGCGGCACGGCGAGCTGCCGCCCGCACCGAGCTTCGACAAGCCGAACCCCAAGGCGGACCTGGACAGCAGCCCGTTCGAGGTGGTGTCGAACCGCCGCCCGTGGGCGGTCGACGGCAGGCGGGTCGCCACCGTGTCCAGCTTCGGCTTCAGCGGCACCAACGCCCACCTGGTCGTCGCCGAACCACCGACCGCGGCGAAGACCCCGTCCCAAGGCGATCACGTCATCCCCCTTTCCGCCCGCACCGAGCGGGCGTTGGCCGAAACGCTCGACCGGCTGCGCGCAGCCCTGACCGACGACCTGTCGTTGGCCGATCTCGCGTTCACCCTCCAAACCGGACGCACGCACTTCGCGGTCCGGACGGCATTCACCGTAGGCAGCGTCGCCGAATTGCGCGAACAGTTGTCCACAGGCCCGGTCCGCACCAGCGCACTGGCCCAGGACTACGTGGCCGGGCGGGACCCGGTGTGGCCCGCCACCGGCCGCCGCATCCCGCTGCCCACCTACCCGTTCGCCCGCGACCGCCACTGGGTCCTCGACGCGCCGAAGTCCGCGCACCCCTACCTCGGCGAGCCGGTCGACGGCGTGTTCACCCTGACCCTCAGCCCCACCGACTGGGTGGTCGGCGAGCACCGGATCGGCGGCCACAACGTGCTTCCCGGCGCCGCGGGCATCGACCTCGCCGTGTCCGCCGCGCTGCGGGCGGGCGCCGAGCAGGTGCGGCTGTCCGACGTCCGGTGGCTGCGCCTGATCGAGGCCGACACCACCCGCACCCTGCGCCTGCGCGTCGACGGCACCGCTTTCTCCCTCTACACCGACGATCCCGCCGCCCCGAGCGCCCGCGGCACCGTCGCACCGTTCACCGGTACCACCGAGACGGTCGACGTCGCCGCGATCCGCGCCCGCTGCGCCGGGCGCGTCCCCGCGCACCGGCACTACGAGGACTTCACCGCCGCGGGCATCGACTACGGCCACGCGTTCCAGGTGTTGACCGAGGTGGCGTTCGGCGCCGACGAGGCACTGGGCGCGCTGGCCCTCCCGGCGGGCACCGACCTCGGCTTCGCCCTGCACCCCAACCTGCTCGACGGTGCCCAGCAGACCGTCGCCGCGCTGGAGGCGCGCAGCGACGCGCCGCTGATCCCGTTCGCCATCGACTCCGTGGAGGTGTTCCACCCGCACGTCGTCCCCGCGTACTCACACGTGGTGCGCGCGGGCGGCGAGCACACCTACACGGTCCGGCTGATCGACAGCACCGGTCGGGTGTTGGTCCGCTACACGGGGTTCGCCCTGCGCGCTCAGCGCAACCCGATCGAGGACACCCTCTACGTGCCGGTCTGGCGGGACGCCCCCGCGGCCCCGGCCGTCGACCCCGGCCGCGTCGCCGTCGTGCACACCGCCGACGCGGCCGCCTTCGCCGCGGGGCTGCGCGGCGCGGTCACCGTGGTCGTCCCGGACACCGGCGACCCCGACCTGTCCGCGCTCGACGCCCCCTTCGACACGCTGTACTACGTCGCCCGCGTCGCCGAACCCGGGGTGGCGCCGGAGGCCGACCGCAGCACGCTGGGCCTGTTCCGACTGGTCAAGCGCCTGCTCGACGCCGGTCGCGGCAAGGACCGGATCACGGTCAAGATCGTGCTCGGCGGGGCGCTCGGGGCGGCGCCGGACGAGCAGGTCCGCCCGCACGCGGCCGGGCTGCTCGGCCTGGCCAGGGCCGTCGCCGCCGAGTGCCCGCGCTGGACCGTCGGGTGCGTGGACGTCGGCCTCGCCGGGGTGCCCGCGGAGCGGGTCGTCGCCGAACCCGGTACGCAGGACGTGGTGCTGCTGCGCGGGAACCGCAGGCTGGTGCGCGAGTTCGAACCGCGCAGGCTGACCCCACCGGTCGGCACTACCCCGTTCGTCGAGGGCGGCACGTACCTGCTGGTCGGCGGCGCGGGCGGCATCGGCTTCGCGCTGAGCAGGCTGCTCGCCCGGATCGCCGGGGCGAACCTGGTGTGGATCGGCCGCAGCCCGTTCGGCCCCGACCACCGGCGCAAGGTGGACGAGATCGCCGCGCTGGGCGGCCGGGCGCTCTACCTGTCCGCCGACGTCGCCGACGCGACCGCGCTGCGCGCCGCCGTCGCCGAGGCCCGCGCCGCCTTCGGCCCCATCCGGGGCGCCGTGCACGCCGCGCTCGACCTGCGCGACCGCACGATCGCCAACATGGACGTCGACACCTTCGAGGCAGGTCTGGCGCCCAAGGTGGCGGGCTGCACCGCGCTCGCCGACGTGCTGGCCGGGGAACCGCTGGACTTCCTGCTGATCTTCTCCTCCGCGGTGTCGTTCGTGGAGGCGGGCGGGCAGGCCAACTACGCGGCGGCCAGCACCTTCGAGGACACCTTCGCCCACTGGCTCAACCTGCGCCGCAGCCACCCCGTTTCCGTTGTCAACTGGGGGTTCTGGGGCAGCGTGGGGGCGGTTGCCACGGACAAGATGCGGGCGGTCTTCGCCGGGCTGGGCGTGGAGTCGATCGAGCCCGCCGACGGTATGGCCGCGCTGCGCCGGGTGATCAACGCCGGGCTGCCGCAGGTGCTGGTCATGAAGGGCGACCGGGCGCGGCTGCCGGAGATGGGCATCCAGGTCTCCGGGCTGGCCCCGGCGCCGTTGGTCGAGCAGGCGGTGGTGGAGGGACCTGCCGAGGCGGATGCCGTCCGCGCCTACCTGCGGCGCGTGTTCGCGGAGGTGTTGAAGTCCGACGCCGGGTCGCTGGACGAGTATGCGACGTTCGAGAACTTCGGGGTGGACTCGCTGGTCAGCTTGAACATCATTTCCCGGTTCGAGCGGGACCTGGGTGACTTGCCCTCGACGTTGTTGTTCGAGCACCTGACCATCGACCAACTCGCCACCCACCTGCTGGAAACCCGCGCCGACGCACTGGCGAAGGTCGTCGGCACCCCCGCCCAGGCTGCCCCCGCGGGGGTGGTGCGGGCCGTGGCGACACCCGACACCGGGCTCTCCCACTCCCGCACCGGCTACACCCGGCTGGAAGCGCTGTCCCGGGCGCTGTTCCGGCAGGCGTTCGCGCAGTGGACCGGGCGGCCCGAGGTCGGCTCGCCGGTCGCCGTCCCCGAGCTGATCCGCTCCCTGGGCGTGCGCGCCGAGTACGAGCGGCTGTTCCGCGCCGTGCTGGCCATGCTCGTGCAGGACGGCCACGCCACGCAGACCGGCGACGTGTTCACCCTGCTCGACGGCACCCCCGGCTCCGCGGACCCGACCGCCTTCGCCGCCGAGTTCCCCGAGCTGGCCGGGCACATCCGGCTGCTGCGCACCTGCGTGGACGCCCTCGCCGAGGTCCTCGACGGGCGCCGCAGCGCCATGGACGTGCTGTTCCCCAAGGGTTCCGCCGAGCTGGTGGAGGCCATCTACAAGGGCCAGGCCGTGTCCGACTACTACAACGGCCTGCTCGCCACCGGTGTCACCGAGGCCGTGCGCGGCATCGGCGACCGCACCGCCCGGGTCGTGGAGATCGGCGCGGGCACCGGGGCCAGCTCGGTGTTCGTCCTGCCCGCGCTGCGGAACTCCGGGGCCGACGTCGAGTACCACTACACCGACATCTCCGCGTCGTTCCTGCGCCTCGGCGAGCGGACCTACGGCGCGGACAACCCGTTCGCGAAGTTCCGGTTGCTCAACGTGGAGGACGACCCGGCGACGCACGGTTTCGAGGCGGGCGGCTACGACGTCGCCTTCGGCACGCACGTCCTGCACGCCACCCAGGACATCACCCGGACCATGACCAACATCGCCAAGATGCTGCGCCCCGGCGGGGTCGTGCTGGTCAACGAGGTCACCCGGCGCTCGGACTTCCTCACCCTCACCTTCGGCCAGACCGGCGGCTGGTGGCGCTACACCGACGACACCCGCATCGAGCACGCCCCGCTGCTCAGCCCCACCAAGTGGCGGGAAGTACTGGCCGCCGCGGGCTTCCGCGTGGTCCGCGTCGACGGCTACCCGGGCACCCCCGCCGACGACCTGGAGCAGTGCCTGCTGGTCGCGCAGAAGCTGCCGGTCGAGGACTCCGCGCCGGACACCGACGCGGGCAGCCTGCCGGGCGAGGTGACCGACGACCTGGTGCGCGCCTACCTGCGGTCGGTGTTCGGGGAGGTGTTGAAGTCCGACGCCGCGTCGTTGGACGAGTATGCGACGTTCGAGAACTTCGGGGTGGACTCGCTGGTCAGCTTGAACATCATTTCCCGGTTCGAGCAGGACCTGGGTGACTTGCCCTCGACGTTGTTGTTCGAGCACCTGACCATCGACCAGCTCGCCACCCACCTGCTCACCACGCACCGCGCCGAGCTGACCGCGCTGCTGGGCGTCCCGGCGGCCCCGGAGCCGGTCGCGGCCCCCGCCGCGCCCGCGGTGTCCGAACCCGTCTCCACCGACGACGTCGCGATCATCGGCGTGGCGGGCCGCTACCCGGGTTCACCGGACCTGGACACGTTCTGGCGCAACCTGTCCGCCGGGTACAGCGGCATCACCGAGGTCCCCGCCACCCGGTGGGACTGGCGCGAGCACTTCGACACCGGCCGCGCCCCCAACACCACCTACAACCGCTGGGGCGGCTTCCTCGACGGCATCGAGCAGTTCGACGCGGGCCTGTTCGGCATCCTGCCGCGCGACGCCGCCGACATCGACCCGCAGGAGCGGCTGTTCCTGGAGACCTGCTGGGAGCTGTTGGAATCGGCCGGGTACTTGGGTGAGGCATCCAAGGAACAGGCCACCGGCGTGTTCGCGGGCCTGATGTACGGCGGCTACGGGCTGCTGGCCGCCGCCCAGGACTGGCCCGAGGGCCGGTTCGCCACCGGCCACTCGGCGTACTGGTCGGTGGCGAACCGGGTGTCCTACGTGTTCGACTTCACCGGCCCCAGCTTCGCCGTCGACTCGGCCTGCTCGTCCTCGCTCACCGCCCTGCACCTGGCGGCGGAGTCGCTGCGCCGCGGCGACTGCCGGATGGCCATCGCGGGCGGGGTCAACCTGATCACCCACCCGGCGCACTTCGCCGCCCTCTGCGCCCGCAACATGCTCGCCTCCGGCGACGGCTGCCGCGTGTTCGACGAGGCCGCGGACGGTTTCGTCCCCGGCGAGGGCGTGGGCGCTGTGCTGCTCAAGCCGCTGTCGGCCGCGGTGGCCGACGGGGACACGGTGTGGGCGGTCCTCAAGGGCAGCGCCCTCAACGCGGGCGGCAAGACCTCCGGCTACACCGTCCCCAACCCCAACGCCCAGGCCGCCCTGATCGCCGACGCCCTCACCCGCTCCGGCGTCGACCCCGCCGGGATCTCCTACGTCGAGGCCCACGGCACCGGCACCGCCCTCGGCGACCCGATCGAGCTGACCGCCCTGTCGCGCGCCTACGGCACCGGGTCCCCCATCGCCATCGGCTCGGTGAAGTCCAACATCGGCCACCTCGAAGGCGCCGCGGGCGTGGCGGGCCTGACCAAGCTGCTGCTCCAGTTCCGCCACCGGGCCCTGGCCCCGACGGCCAACCTCACCGCGCTCAACCCGAAGATCGACCTGTCGGAGTCCCGCTTCCGCCCGCAGCTCGCGGCGCAGCCGTGGGAGTCCACCGGGCCGCGGCGGGCGGGCATGAGCTCCTTCGGGGCAGGCGGCGCGAACGCCCACGTCGTCCTGGAGGAGTACGTCGGCGCCCCCTCCACCCCCGACGTGCCGGGGGAGTCGCAGACGTTCGTCCTCTCCGCCCGCACCGACACGGCCCTGCGTGCGCTGGCCGCCGCGGTCGCCGACTTCCTGCCCACCAGCACCGCGCCGCTGCGCGACCTCGCCTTCACCAGCCAGGTCGGCCGCCGCGCCCAACCGCGCCGCGCCGCGTTCACCGTCGCGGACAAGGCGGAACTGGCCACTGCCCTCGCCGAGTTCGCCCGCACCGGCGACCCCACCGGCGCCGAACCGGAGTGGGTCACGGGCAAGCGCGTGGACTGGGCCGCCCGCTGGGCCACCCCCGCGCGCCGCGTCCACTTCCCCACCACGGTCTTCGACCGCCGCCGCCACTGGATCACCGACGACCCGCACCACCTGGCCCTCGCCCCCGCGACCGCGACCACCGACGCCGGTCCGGTGCGGGAGTTCGCCGCCGACCACCCGCTGCTGGCCGTCGCGGGGGACCACGTGCTCGCCGGTCAGCGGTGGGTGCCCGGTGTCGCCCTGCTGGAGGTCGCGCGGCTGGCGACCGGGCTCGGCGCACCGGTCACGGTGTCCGACGTGCGCTGGGTGGCGCCGGTCAACCTCGACACCGCACCCGGGCCCATCACGGTCGACCTCGACGGGTCCGCGTTCACCGTCAACGGTTCCGGCACCACGTTCGCGCGCGGCACCATCACCGCGGGCGCGGCCCTCCCGCAGGCGGACACCGAAGGTGAGTGCCCGCGCGAGGTCGACGTCGAGTCGTTCTACTCGGCGTTCAGCCGGACCGGGCTGGAGTACGGGCCCGCGCTGCGCGTCGTCCGGGCGCTGCGGGTCGGGCGCGGGGAGGCCGTGTCGGAACTGGAGTCCGTGGGCGGCCACCTGCTCGACCCGGGCCTGCTCGACGGCGCCCTGCAAACCGTGTCCGCGCTGTGCTCCGGCACCACCGGCTACCTGCCCGTCGGGATCGGCGCGCTGACCGTCGGCGGACCGCTCGACGGCCGGGCCCTGGTGCACGTCCGGGAGACCACCCCACCCGGGCGGGTCAACGGGCACCGGCGGTTCGACCTGCGGCTCGCGGGTATCGACGGTGTGGTCCGGCAGGCCGTCACCGGCCTGGAGATCGCCCCCCGCCGCACCGAACTGACCGAGACCCGCTACCTGCGCCCGGTGTGGACGGACGCGCCCGCGGTCGACGAGGGCGCCGCACCCCCGCGCACGCTGCTCGTCGCGGGCGACCCCGGCCTGCGCGCCGAACTGGCCGACCGCCACCCCGACGCCGAGGTCATCACGATCACCGCGGGCGACCGCGCGCACTACCGCGAGCAGGTCGCCGCCCTGGTGGCCCGGGGCCGGGTGCCGGACGCGATCGTCGCCGCCGGGGCCGCGTTCGAGCCGGTCCTCTGGCTGAGCACCGCCGTGCTGGAGCGCGACCGGTCGGCCGCGCTGCGCGTCCTCGCCGTCTCCACCTCCGACGCCCCCGAGCACACCGCCGTCGCCGGGACGCTGCGCACCCTGGCCCTGGAGCACAGCCGCTTCGCCGGTGCCCGCGTCCAGGTCGACGCGGGCGTGGCCGACCGGGTGGTCGACGAACTGCGCGCCCTGCACACCGGGGCCGCGGAGATCCGGTACGCCCACGGCACCCGCCAGCTCAAGACCCTGGAGCGCTTCGACCCGCCCGCTGCGACCGCGCTGACCGTCCGCCCGGACGGCACCTACCTGGTGACCGGTGGCGCGGGCGCCCTCGGCCTGCACTTCGCCGCCTTCCTCGCCGAACGCGGCGCCGGTTCCGTCGTCCTCCTCGGCCGCTCCGACCTCGACGCCCCCACCGCCGCCAAGGTCGCCGCCCTCGGCGCCCACTACCACCGCACCGACCTGGCCGACGCCGCCCAGGTCACCGCCCTGGTCGCGTCCCTGCCCGCCGACACCCCGCTGCGCGGCGTCATCCACGCGGCCGGGGTCACCCGGGACGCGCGCGCCGTCGTCAAGACCGAGGCCCAGGTGGCCGAGGTCTTGGCGCCCAAGGTCGACGGCACCCGCAACCTGGACGCCGCCACGGCAGGCGCACCCCTGGACTTCTTCGTCCTCTTCTCCTCCGTCTCCGGTGAGGCGGGCAACCCCGGCCAGGCCGACTACGCCTACGCAAACGCTTTCCTCAACGGCTACGCCGCCCACCGCACCGGCCCCGGCCGCACCCTCGCCCTCGGCTGGCCCCTCTGGGCCGAAGGCGGCATGACCGTCGACGAGGCCACAGTGACCCTGTTCGCCCGGGTCTGGGACATGGTCCCGCTCAGCACCCGGGCGGGCTTCGAGGCCTTCATCCGCGGCCTGGCGAGCGCCGAACCGTCCCTGGTGGTCGTCGAAGGCCCGGTTCGCGCCCCCGTCGAGGCCCCCGCCGCCCAGTCCCCGACCGGGCCGGACGTCGACCGCGAGGAGGTCGAACAGGTCCTGCGCGGCCTCGCCGCAGGGTTCCTGCTGGTGGACGAGTCGGACGTGGACGTGCACGCGGAGCTGCTGGAGCTGGGCTTCGACTCGATCACGCTGACCGAGCTGGTGAACCGGGTGAACGACCGCTTCGGCCTGGAACTGCTGCCCACGGTCCTCTTCGAGTGCCCCGACCTGACGACCTTCGCCGATCACCTGTGCGACAACCACGGCTTCGCCGTGGCGCCCGCCGCGGCGGAACTGGACCTCGAACGCGAACTGCGCCTCCTGGCCGCCGGATTCCTCCTGGTCGACGAGTCCGATGTGGACATGAACGCGGAGCTGCTGGAACTGGGTTTCGACTCGATCACGCTGACCGAGCTGGTGAACCGGGTGAACGACCGCTTCGGCCTGGAACTGCTGCCCACAGTCCTCTTCGAGTGCCCCGACCTGCTGGCCTTCGCCGCCCACCTCCGCGCCCAACACCCCACCGCCCTGACCCCCGAACCCCCGACCCCCCTCGCGCGCGCACCCCACATGCCCCACCGCACCCAGGGGGCTGACCCCGAGGCCAGTCTACCGCCGGTGGGCGACGGAACGGCCGGTGTGGATCTTGCCTGTGGGCAACTCGACGAGGTGTCCACAAGGGAGCTGTCGGGGTTGACCGCCGGGACGCGGAGTGGATCCACTGGGCTCGGTGGTGGAGCAGGCGCGGATGGCGGCGCAGGGGGGAGCGGGAGCGCTGGGCTGGGCGGTGAATTCGGGTTCGGCGGAGATTCTCGGTTGAGTGATGGCGTCGGTCTGCGCGGGGCTGCTGAGCCGAGCGAGAGCGCCGGATCGAGCAAGGCCGCTGAGCCACCTGTGAGCTCCGAACCGGGAGAGGCACGTACGAGTGTCGGATCGGGCGAGGCCGCCGAGTCGTCCGCGGGTGCCGAGGTGAGCGGGACCGCCGAGCCGAGCGGGAGCGCCGGGGCACACGGCGGGGACGCGGAGGCCGGTTCGAGCCAGGCTGGGCCGGGGAACGCGGAGCCGCCCGTCGGGGTGGCCGCGGGCGGTGGCTCGGCCGTGGAGCCGGTGGCGATCGTGGGAATCGCCGGGGTGCTGCCCGGGTCCGCCGACGTGGGCGAGTTCTGGGCGAACCTGGCCGCCGGGGCCGACCTGGTGCGGACCGTGCCGGAAGACCGGGCCGACCTGCGGGCCAACCCGGACAGCCGGGACGCGCGCGGCGGGTTCCTCGACGACATCGACGCCTTCGACGCCAAGCTGTTCGGGATCTCCCCGCGCGAGGCCGCGGTGATGGACCCGCAGCAGCGGTTGTTCCTCCAGCAGGCCTGGCGGGCGGTGGAGGACGCCGGGTACCGGCCGAGCGCGCTCGCGGGCACCGAGACCGGGGTGTTCGCCGGGGTCGCCACCACCGACTACGACGAGCTGCTCAAGGAGCACGGTGTCGCCGTCGAGGCGCACACCGCCACCGGGATCGCGCACTCCGTGCTGGCCAACCGGGTCTCCTACCTGCTCGACCTGCGCGGGCCGAGCGAGACGGCGGACACCGCCTGCTCCAGCTCGCTGGTGGCCATCCACCGGGCGGTGCGGTCGATCCAGGCGGGGGAGTGCGCCCAGGCCATCGCGGGTGGGGTCAACGTCATCCTCAGCCCGGGGCTGCTGATCGCGTTCACCAAGTCCGGGATGCTCTCCCCGGACGGCAAGTGCAAGACCTTCGACGCCGCCGCCGACGGGTACGTGCGCGGAGAGGGGGCGGGCGCGGTGCTGCTCAAGCCGCTCCGCCGCGCCCTCGACGACGGCGACCACGTGTACGCGGTGATCAAGGGCAGCGCCGTCAACCACGGCGGCCGCAGCACCTCCCTCACCGCGCCCAACCCGCTCGCCCAGGCCCGCGTCCTCGTCCGCGCGCACCGCGACGCCGGGGTCGACCCGGACACCGTCACCTACGTCGAGGCGCACGGCACCGGCACCCGGCTCGGCGACCCGATCGAGGCGGAGGGGTTGAAGAAGGCGTTCACCGAGCTGTACGGGTCCCGCGGGCTGCCCGCCTCCGGCCACATCGCCCTGGGCACGGTGAAGACGAACATCGGCCACCTGGAGGCCGCGGCCGGGATCGCGGGCGTGCTCAAGGTGGTCCTGGCGATGCGGCACGGCGTGCTCCCCGCCTCCCTGCACTACTCCTCGCCGAACCCGTACCTGCGGTTGGCCGGGACGCCGTTCGAGGTGCTGTCCGCCGCGCGGGTGTGGGAACCGGTGTCGGACGCGGGCGTGCCGGTGCTGCGGGCGGGCATCAGCTCGTTCGGGTTCGGCGGCACCAACGCGCACCTGGTGCTGGAGAACGGCCCGGCGCGGCCGCGGTGCACCACCGTGGACGGCAGGCGGTACCTGGTCCCGCTGTCGGCGCCGGACGAGGAGTCGCTGGCCCGCTACGCCACCGCGCTGGCCGACCACCTGGAGGCCGCGCCGGAGGCCCACCTCGCCACCGTCGCCCACACGCTGCAGACCGGTCGGGCACCGCGGGCCGCCCGGCTCGTGATCGCGACCAGCAACCGCGCCGACCTCATCGCCCGGCTCCGCACCCTCGACGGGGTGCGCGGCACGGCGGTGAAGAACGCGGCCCCGGCCACCGGCGACGAGCCCGCGGAGGAGTTGGCCCGGCTGTGGGTCGCGGGCGCTGAGGTCCCGTGGCAGCAGTGGTGGGGCCACCGCAGGCCGAGCCGGGTGCCGCTGCCGCCGGTGCCCTTCGCCACCACCCGGCACTGGTTCACCCCGGTCGACAAGCCCGCGGCGCCCAGCCGGGAGCCCGCCGCGGTGGTTCCCGCAGGGGAGACCGGGCCCGACGTGGCAGCGGCTCACCAGGTCGTGGAGTCGCCGCGGGCAGCAGTCGAGGCCACCGTTCCCACCCCCCGAACCGGTTCACCCACCCGACCCACCAGTTCGAGCACAGACACCGGAGGACGAGCGATGTCCAGCCCCCGCCCACGAGGACCCAAGCTCGTCCTGAGCACCCCGACCCGATCCGCGCCCCCGGCCCCGCCGCTCACCCCGCCTGCCCCGGTGGTCGCCGCTCCGGTTCCGGTGGTCGTGCAGCCCGTGGGCACCGCGGGTCTGCGGGAGTCGGTGCGGGAGAAGCTCTCGGAGATCCTCGGCATCCCCACCGACGAGATCGCCGACGACTCCTCGTTCACCGAGCTGGGGCTCGACTCCATCTTCCGGATGGACTTCGCCCGCCTGTTCAACGCCGAACTCGGCACCGAGCTGACCGCCGCCGAGCTGTACGAGTACGACACCATCGACGAGCTGGACGCCTTCGTGGCGGGGCTGGGGATCACCGCGCCCGCCCGGCCCGCGGCTGTGGCGCCCGCACCCGCCGCGGTGGCGCCGGTTGCCACCGCGCCGCCGGTCGCCGTCGAGCCGCTGGTCGCCACCGCGCCGCCGGTTGCTGCCAGGCCGGTGGTGACCGCCGCGCCATCGGTGGTCGCGGTGCCGCCGGTTGCTGCCGCACCGGTGGTGCCTGCGGTCGCTCCGGCACCGGTGGTGGAAACCCCGGCTGTGGTGGCCCCGGTGGCCGCGGCGCCCGCCGTGCCGGTGGGGGAGCCGGTGGAGCTGGTGCGGCGGTTCATCGCCGAGGAGCTGGGGCGGGACGTGGACCCGGCGGTGTCGTTCACCGACAACGGGTTCAGCTCGTTCGACATGCTGCGGGTCGTCGGGGCGCTGGAGAAGCGGTTCGGGGCGCTGCGGAAGACGCTGCTCTTCGACCACCCGACCGTGGCGGAGCTGACCGCCCAGCTGGGTGGTGACATCGCCGCGAAGCTGGCCACCGTGGACAGCGCGTTCGTCCCGACGATGGTCATCGGCGGTGGCGACTGGACCGTGCTGGAGAAGGACCGGCTGGACGAGCGGCCCGAGTTCGCGGCCGTCGTCGCCGAGCTGGAGCGCGACCACGGCCGCGAGGGCGGGCTGCCGGGCCGCGACATCGCGCCGCTGATCTTCCTCGGCGCGGAGCGGAAGGGGTACTTCAACTTCTCCCGCCGCGACCGGGTGATCTTCTCCTGGAGCTACGTCGGGCCGGACGCCTACTTCCCCCGGCTGGCGCGCGAGTACACCGAGTACGCGGCGGCCAACGGTCTCCAGCCGAACCTGCTCGGCCTCGACCGCCTGGAGGACGCCGACGGCATCCCGTTCACCGCCACCCCGTTCGGCGCGTTGCAGCGGCTCGACGACCTGAGCACGTTCACCGTGCAGGGCAGCAAGATGCAGCGGCTGCGGTACGTGCTGAACAAGTTCGAGCGCGCGGGCCGCTGCGCGCTGACCGAGTACGAGGTCGGCTCCGACCCGGCGGTCGACCGCGAGATCACCGAGATCATCGACGAGTGGGCCGACGGGAAGCCCATGGTCAACCCGTACGTGCACACGGTGCGGGAGGAGATCGGCCACGGCGTGCTGGCCCCCCGGCACCGCATGTTCCTGACCAGCGTCGCCGACCGGGTCGTCAGCGCCGTCATCGTCACCAAGATCCCGTCGCAGGCGGGTTACCTGCTCGACCTGGAGTTCTACCGACACGACATGCCGCTCGGCGGTCTTGAGTGGACGGTGGTGAAGATCATCGAGCGGACCGTGGCCGAGGGCGCCACCGTCTTCAGCTTCGGCGGCAGCTTCGGCGCGAAGGTCGCCAACTCCCCCAACGCCGACCCCGACCTGGAGGCGGGCCTGGAGGAGCTCCGCTCCCAGGGCATCTTCACCGGCGACGGGAACTTCCGCTTCAAGAACAAGTTCCGCACCACGAACCTGCCGGTCTACCTGTGCAGGCCCGCGGGCGTCCCCAACGCCGACGTCGCCGACATCATCCTGATGATCGCCAACCCGGCCAACCGCGCCGCCCGCCAGTCCGCGCCCCCGGTTGTCCACAGGACCACCGCCGGAGGTTCCGGACTGCCGGTCCCCCCGGGTAACGTTGAAAACGGGGGTCCCCTGGGAAAGTCGATCTTGGAACCCGCTGGTGGGGATGCGGGTGTGCCAGGTGTGGCCGGGGTTGTCCACAGGGCGGTCGGCGTGGGTTCCGGGTTGTCGGGTGTGGACGGTAATGTGGAAATCGGGGGTCCCCAGGGCCGGATGATCTTGGCTGGAGCTGCGGGTGCGGCGGGGGCTGCCGGTGCGACCGGTGCCGCTGCGGTGGCGGCGGGTGTCGCCGGGGTGGCTCGGGTCACCGCTGACGTCGCGCTGGGGGATCGGGACCGGGTGTTGGCCGATCACGGGCACAACCCGTTGCTGGTGCCGTCCGCCGCCGTCGAGTTCGACCTGCTGACCGACTCGTGGGCGGAGTTGGGGCACGCCGCGGTGGGGCAGCGGCGGCGGGAGTTGGAAGGGGCGGCTGAGCGGGGGATCGCGGGGACGTTGCCCTTCGACACGATCATCCCCACCGCCTCCGGGAAGAACGCCGAGGCCGCTCTCTGCCGGGCGTGGCCGCGGCGCGGGGTCGTGCTGCACAACGGGGTGTTCCCCTCCTGGTACTTCAACCTCGTCGACAACGGGTTGGAGCCCCGGGAGGTGCCCACCGTCGACCTGGACTGCCCGTTCGGCGGGGACCTCGACATCGAGGCGTTGGACGCCGCGCTGCAGCGGGGGACCGCCTTCGTCTGCGTGGAGGTGGGGGCGAACTCGCGGGGTGGGGCGCCGATGTCGTTGGGGAACCTGCGGCGGGTTCGGGACACCGCCCGGTTGCACGGGGTTCCGCTCGTCCTCGACGCGACCAGGGTGTTGGAGAACGCCCTGGCGATCACCCGGTTGGAGCCGGGGCAGCAGCGGCCGGTGTGGGACGTGGTGACCGACGTCCTGGGGTTGGCCGACGCGGTGACGCTCAGCCTCTCCAAGGACTTCGGGGTGGACTTCGGTGGGGTGGTGGCGACCAGTGACCCCGAGGTGGCGCACCACCTGAACGAGCGGGTGGCTTCGCGCGGGCACGAGGTCGGGGTGCACGCGCGGACCACGCTGGCCAAGGCGTTGGCCGACCGGGCGTGGAGCGAGCAGGCGACGGCCAGGCGGGTCGCGCAGGTGACGACGTTGCGGACGGCGTTGGAGCAGGGTGGGGCGGCTGTGCGCGGTGGGGGTGACGCGCACTGCGTGTTGCTCGACGTCTCTTACCTCTCCGCCACCCACGCCCACCCGGTGCAGGCTTTCCTGACCGCGCTCTACCGCGCCACCGGCATCCGGGCGGGTGGGCACCTGGCGGGGGAGAACCTGGTGCGGCTCGCCGTGCCGCTGGGGTTGACCGACATCGGGACGATCGCCACCCGGCTCTTGGCGTTCCTGGCGGACCCGACCCCGATCCCGGACCTGGTGCCCGCCACCGGGGAGGCCGGGCCGCTCGCGGCCTACCACCCGGCCGACCGGGTGCCCGAGGACATCCGGGAGGCGATGGCCGAGGGGCACCAGGCCCGCAGCGAGAACCTGGAGGTCCTGCGCGAGTACAACCCCGACGTCCGGCGGCAGGTCCTGGCCCTGGAGGACGGGGACGTGGAGGTGTTCACCGCCGGGTCCGGGCGGACGCTGCTGCTGATGCTGCCGTTCAACATCGGGGCCGGGTTGTTCGGGCCGCAGTTCGCCGCACTGGCGCAGAGCTACCGGGTGACCGTGGTGCACCACTCCGGCGTGGGGGCGACGACCGCCGCGCGGGACCTGACCTACGACGGGATCGCCGACCTGACCCGGCGGGCGCTGGCGGCGCTCGGGGAGACGGGGCCGGTGCACGTGGCCGGGGCCTCCTTCGGGGGGATCACGGCCCAGGTGTTCGCGCTGCGGTACCCGGAGTTCACCGCCTCGCTGACGCTGCTGTGCAGCTCCTACAAGCTGGGCAACCGGTCCGGGGAGGTCAACCGGCTGTCGGTGGTGGCCAGGGAGGACCTGGACAACGTCATCGCCAAGACCGGTTCCGAGCGGTTGCGGGCCGACCGCGCCCGGTTGGAGGAGCTGCTGCTGCGCAGCGAGAGCATGGACCCGCGCACCGGGCTGCGCTACCTGGACGTGTTCGCCGCCCAGCCGAACCTGCTGACCCGGCTGCCGGACATCTCCGTGCCCACCCTGATCGTGCAGGGGCGGCACGACACGGTGATTCCGCTCAAAACGGCGCATCTCCTGCACGGGTCGATCGAGGACAGTCGGTACCACGAGGTGGCCGACGCCGGGCACTGGCCGAACCTGACCAGCCCGGAGGAGACCAACCGGCTCATCGCTGACTTCCTGGCCGAGCGCGACGCGCTGAACGGAGTGAGGGCATGACCGCGACAGTGGCAGCACCGGTGGAGGACACCGCGCCGGAGAACACAGCTCTGGGGACCCCGGCGCCGAGCCGGGGCGAGCAGCCGGAGTTCGCGGTGCTGGACGGGCACTCCGTGTGGCGGCGGCTGACCGTCCGGCCGGGGATGTGCGGGCACAACTCGCTGTTCGTCGGGCAGGTCGGGGACTGGACGTGGGAGACGGTGACCGCGTTGTGCGACACCAACGTCTTCGCCGCCAGGGACGCCGACGGCAACCCCACCTACCTGGCGTTCTACTACTACCACATCCAGGGCAGCCCGGAGTTCCACCACGGTGGCCTGACCTTCGGCGACCGCATCGAGGTGGCTTCCAGCTCGTTCGACTACGGCAGCGAGTCCGTGCTGACCCTGCACCGGGTCAGCCGCAGCGGCGGCGCTCCGGCCAGGACCGCCGTGGACCCGGTGGAGTTCTTCGAGGACCCCCGGCCGGACTGCCTCTACGTGCAGAACTTCAACCGCTGGGTGACCCGCAGCGCCGAGGGCAGCAACGTCGGGCTGGTCAAGAGCTCGCCCCCGGACTTCCGCCACGAGCACCTGCCGAAGCTGCCCGCCCGGTACTCGCCCCGCCTGGCCTACAAGCAGGCGCGCACCGCCCACACGTTCCACGACGTCGCCGACCCCGGGTTCCACCAGGTCGGGACGGCCAGCTTCGACTACCAGATCGACATCACCCGCGACATCAACGGCGTCGGGTTGATCTACTTCGCCTCCTACTTCTCCATCGTCGACCGGGCGCTGCTCAAGCTGTGGCGCAGGCTCGGCCGCTCGGACGCCTCCTTCCTGAGCAGGGTGGTGACCGACCACAAGCTCTGCTACCTCGGCAACGCCGACGCCGACTCCGTCCTGCGCGTGTCCGTGCAGGCCTACCGCTCCGTCGACGACCCGCGGCACGAGGTGTTCACCGTGGTGGCCACCGACCGCACGACCGGCCGCGCGATCGCCGTCGCCACGATCCACCTGACCACCCCGGAGGTGTCCCGGTGACCAGCACGCAACCAGCCCCCAGCCGACCTTCCCACAGCGATGTCTTCGCGGTGGTCCGCCAGGTCGTCGGGGACATCCTCCCGGAGGTCACCGACATCCCCGGGCACAAGCACCTGAAGGACCTCGGCGCCGACTCGGTGGACCGGGTGGAGATCATCCTGGCGCTGATGGACCACTTCGGGGTCCGGGCGCCGATGTCGGACTTCTCCGCCGTCCCGGACGTGGACCGCCTGGTGGCCTTCCTCGCCGAGCGGAGCACGCGGTGACCGGGATCGAGGCGCTGAACGTCCACTGCGGGTACGCCTACGCCACCGTGCCGGAGCTGTTCCGCGGTCGCGGCCTGGACCCGGGTCGCATCGAGAACCTGATGATGACCCGCCGGTCCATCGGGTTGCCGTGCGAGGACCCGGTGACGAACGCGGTCAACGCGGCGCTGCCGATCGTGGCGGCGCTCAGCGACGAGGAGCGGGCGAGCATCGAGGTGCTGGTGACCTCCACCGAGTCCGGGGTGGACCTGAGCAAGTCCGTGGCCTCCTACGTGCACGAGTACCTGGGGCTGTCCCGCAACTGCCGGTTCTTCGAGGTCAAGCAGGCCTGCTACGGCGCGACCGGCGCGATCCAGCTCGCCGCGGGCTACCTGGCCTCGGGGATCTCCCCGGGGGCGAAGGCGCTGGTGATCGCCACCGACGTGGCCGTGGTGGACGAGCACGCCGAGTACTCCGAGCCCGCCGCGGGCCACGGCGCCGCGGCAGTGCTGATCGGCGACGAGGGCACGATCCTGGAGTTCGACCTGGGCGCGTTCGGCACCTACAGCTACGAGACGCTCGACTCCGCGCGCCCGGAGCCGACCTTCGACATCGCCGACGTGGACCGCAGCCTGTTCGCCTACCTGGACTGCTTCAGCAACAGCGTGGCCGACTACCGGGCGAAGGTCGACGGCGCGGACTTCATGACCACCTTCGACCACCTGGTCATGCACACCCCGTTCGCCGGGCTGGTCAAGGCGGGGCACCGCAAGCTGCTGCGCGAGCACGGGGTGCGCAGGCCGGACGAGGTGGCGGCGGACTTCGAGCGACGGGTGGCGCCGTCGCTGGTGTACCCGAGTGTCGTGGGCAACCTCTGCTCCGGGTCGGTGTACCTGGCGCTGGCCAGCCTGATCGACTCCGCGCCGCTCACCGACCCCGTGCGCGTCGGCCTGTTCTCCTACGGTTCCGGCTGTTCCAGCGAGTTCTTCAGCGGGATCACCGGCCCGGACGCCAAGCGCGAGCTGGCCACCATGGGCATCGGCGAGCGGTTGGCCGGGCGGGTCGAGATCGACTTCGACCAGTACCTGGCCGCCCTCGCGATCAACAAGCGGTGCCTGGTGCCGGTGCCCGACCGCGACATCGACCCGGCGAGCTACGCGCCGGTCCTCGACCGCGTCCCCGACCGCAAGGAGCAGTTGCTGTTCACCGGGGTCCGCGAGTACCACCGACAGTACGCGTGGGGCTGACCGTGGCAGGCTGGATCAGCGGCGACGCGCTCGCCGACGACGCGCCCACCAGGTTGTTCTGCTTCGCGCACGCGGGCGGTGGCGGCGGGTTCTTCCGCCCCTGGCGCGGCGCGCTGGGCGAGGACACCGCGGTGTGCCCGGTGGTGCTGCCCGGCCGCGAGGGCCGGGTCCGGGAGGCGCCGTTCACCCGGATCGGGCCGCTCGTCGACGCCCTGGTGGACGGGCTCGGCCCGCACCTGGACCGGCCGTTCGCGTTCTTCGGGCACAGCCTGGGTTCGATCGTGGCGTTCGAGCTGGCCAAGCGCCTGCGCGAGACCGGCCACGCCGGGCCGGGCTGCCTGATCGCCTCCGGCAGGCGGGCCCCGCAACTGCCCAACCGCCGCCGCGACGTGCACGCCCTGCCCAGCGGCGACTTCGTCGCGGAGATGCTCGGCCTGGGCGGCACGCCGCCGGAGCTGGTGCGCCAGCCGGAGCTGCTGGAGTTCTTCCTCCCGGTGTTGCGCGCGGACTTCGAGCTGAACGAGACCTACCGGCCCGCCCCGGCGGCGCCGCTGGACTGCCCGGTGTTCGGTTTCACCGGGGACGCCGACCCGCTGGCCGACCCGGACGAGGTGGCGGCCTGGGCGCGGGTGACGACCGGGCCGTTCGGGCTGCGGGTGTTCCGCGGTGACCACTTCTACCTGCGGGACAGCACCGGGGTGCTGGCCGCGGTCCGGGCCGACCTGCGCCGCGCCCGCCGCCTGCTTGCTCAGAAGTAGGCAGTGCCACCGGCCGCGGGCACTCCAGACTGGTACCCGGCCCACGAGACCACAGAGGAGCGTGCCCGCCATGCGCGTTCTGTTCGCCTCCAACCCCCACCCGTCGCACATGTTCCCGATGGTCCCGCTCGCCTGGGGGCTGCGGGCGGCGGGCCACGAGATCCTGCTCGCCACCACCTCCGACATCCTCACCAAGCCGACCGGCCTGCACGTGGCCGACATCGCCCCCGGCTTCGACCTGGGCCAGGCCCGGCTCGACCTGGAGCGCGACCACCCGGACGTGGTGCAGGAGATGCAGTCCAAGCCGTTCATGGACATGGACGGGTCGGCGTTCCTGTGGGCCCGGATGGCGGCCGGTCCCATCGGCGACGGCCTGGTCGACATCGCCACCGCGTGGCGGCCGGACCTGGTGGTGTACTCGCAGTTGTGGCCCGCGGGCCTGCTCGCGGCGGCGAAGCTGGGGGTGCCCGCGGTGAGCCACGGCGTCGGGTTCATGCGGACCAGGGACCTGGAGGACCGGCAGTTCGCCGACATGGCCGACATCCGCGAGCGGCACGGGGTTGCGGAGCTGCCGCCGGTGCGGTTGACCGTGGACGTGTCACCGGAGTCGATGGCCGAGTCCGACGGGTTCAACGTCCGGTACATGCCGCACAACGGCGGCGGGGAGATCCCGCGCTGGCTGCTGGACGAGCCCGCGCGCAAGCGGATCACCGTCACCCTGGGCACGGTGCTGCTCAAGCGGGTCGGCCTGCGGCCGGTGCGCAGGCTCATCGACGAGGCCGCCGAGGTCGACGCCGAGTTCGTCCTCGCCCTGGGCAAGGTCGACTACGCCGAGCTGGGCCCGCTGCCCGCCAACGTCCGCTCCGGTGGGTGGGTGCCGCTGACCGCGCTGTTGCAGACCTCCCACGCGGTCGTGCACCACGCCGGTTCCGGCACCACGTTCACCGCCCTGCACGCGGGCATCCCGCAGCTCATGCTGCCGGTGTTCGGCGACCAGTTCGTCAACGCCGAGACCGTCGCCGCCCGCGGCGCGGCGATCTCCGGGACGCTGGAGGAGATCACCGCCGCCCAGCTTGAGCGGTTGCTGTCCGACGACTCGCTCGTCAAGAGCGCCCGCGACATCCGGCTGGAGATGGCCGCGATGCCGACCCCCGCGCACCTCGCGCACAAACTGTCCACTGTGGTGCACGCTGCCTGATCCGGGCCGCACGAACAAGGAGAAGACGATGGCCTCGATGACCTGGGACACCGAGTTCGAGTGCGTCATCCGCTGCTACCTGCCCAGCCTCGACATGGACGCCCCGCTCGACCCGGACCTGGTGCTGTCCGCGTTCGGCCTGGACTCCATCGGCATGGTGGGCCTGATCGCCTCGCTGGAGCAGATGTACGGCGTGGTGTTCCCGGACGAGGCGCTGGTGCCCGCCAACTTCGCCACCCCCCGGGCGGCCTGGGCGACGGTCACCTCGCTGATCGCCGCGGACCGCCTGGCCGGTTAGCCCGTGCCCGGCGAGGCGGCACGCGCGCTGCCGCGAACCCCGGCGCGCACGGCGGACCGGCCGCTGCACTCCTGGTTCCTCGACGGGGTGGCGGCGAACCCGGCCGGGGTGGCGCTGCGGATCAACTCGGCCACCTGGTCCTACGCCGAGGTCGACGCGCTGGCCCGGCGGTGGGCCGGGGCGCTGCTGCGCCGCGCCGCGCCGCGGCGGGTCGGGGTGCTGGCGAGCAAGTCGGTGGAGTCGCACGTGGGGTTCCTCGCGGCGCTGTACGCCGGGGCGGTGTTCGTGCCGCTGAACCCGGAGTTCCCGGTGGAGCGCAACCGGGCCGTGCTGGAGTCCGCCGACGTCGACGCGCTCATCGTCGACCCGGCCGGTGCCGCGCAGCTCGACGGCCTCGGGGAGCTGCCGGTGGTGCTGGCCCCCCGGTTCGCGGAGTGGCCCGGCCCGGTGTCGGTGCCGGTGGTCGTGCCGGAGGCGCGCGACGCGCTGCTCGGCGCCCCCGCCGAGGGGCCTGCCGACGGGTTGGCCTACATCCTGTTCACCTCCGGGTCGACCGGTCAGCCCAAGGGCGTGCCGATCCGGCACCGCAACATCGGCGCTTTCGTGCAGGCGTGCCTGGAGCGCTACGACGTCGGCCCGACCGACGTGTTCAGCCAGGTCTACGAGCTGACGTTCGACCTGTCGATGTTCGAGGTGTGGGTGGCCTGGGCCTCCGGGGCGGCGCTGACGGTGCTCAACCGCCTCCAGGCGCTCAACCCGCTGCGGTACGTCCGCGACCACGGCATCACGGTGTGGACGTCCACGCCGAGCCTGGCCGGGGCGCTGCGCGGGCGCGGCACGCTCGGACCGGGGAGCCTGCCCGGGTTGCGCGTCACCATGTTCTGCGGCGAGCCGCTGCCGGTGCAGAGCGCCGCCTTCTGGCAGGCCGCCGCGCCGAACGCGGTGGTCGACAACCTCTACGGCCCGACCGAGCTGGCCGTGGCGTGCACCGGGTACCGGTTCGACGCGGCCACCGCCGCCGCGACCGGGACGGTGCCGATCGGCGAGGTGTTCCCGGGGATGCGGTACGCGCTGCTCGACGGCGACACCGTGCACCCGAGCGCCGGTGAGCTGGTGTTCACCGGGCCGCAGATGTTCGGCGGCTACCTCGACCCGGCCAACGACGCGGGCAAGTTCGTCGAGCTGGACGGGCAGACCTGGTACCGCACCGGCGACCGCGCCGAGCTGACCGACGTCGGCCTGGTCCACCTGGGGCGCAACGACAACCAGGTCAAGGTGCAGGGCTACCGGATCGAGCTGGGCGACGTCGAGGCCGCCGTGCGCGCGGCCGGACCCGGGCTCGACGGCACCGCCTTCGCCGTCGACGGCGTGCTGGTGGTGTTCGTGACCGGCGCTGGTCCCGACACCGACACCGACCCCGGCTCTGACACGACGGACCTGGCCACCCGGCTGGCCGCCGCCCTGCCCGGCTACATGCTGCCCCGGCACCTGTGGCCGGTCGAGCCCGTGCTCACTCCCAACGGCAAGGTCGACCGGCTCGCGCTGCGCGCCGAGGCCGAACGCCGCTTACGCGACTAACGAACGAGGGGTCCCATGCGCGTCCTGTTCGCACCCAATCCACACCCGTCGCACATGGCGCCCCTGGTGCCGCTGGCCTGGGGCCTGCGCGCCGCCGGGCACGAGGTCCTGCTGGCCACCACCCGCGACATCCTGGTCCAGCCCACCGGCCTGCACGTGGCCGACATCGCCCCCGGGTTCGACATGAACCAGGCCCGCCGGGACCTGGAGCGCGACCACGCCGACCTGGTGCGGGAGCTGGCGGCGAAACCGTTCACCGAGATGGAGGGCCCGTCGTTCCTGTGGGCCCGGATGGGTGCGGGCCCCATCGGCGACGGCCTGATCGACATCGCCACCGCGTGGCAGCCGGACCTGGTGGTGTACTCGCAGCTCTGGCCCACCGGGCTGGTGGCCGCGGCGAAGCTGGGCGTGCCCGCGGTCAGCCACGGCATCGGGTTCATGCGCACCAGGGACCTGGAGGACCAGCAGTTCGCCGACATGGCCGACCTGCGCGAGCGGCACGGCATCGGCGGCCTGCCGTCGGTGCGGCTCAACGTGGACGTCTCCCCGGAGTCCATGGCCGAGTCCGACGGCTGGAACGTGCGGTACATGCCGCACAACGGCGGCGGGGAGATCCCGCGCTGGCTGCTGGACAAGCCCGAGCGCAAGCGGATCACCGTGACCTTCGGGACGATGCTGCTCAAGCGCGTGGGCGTGGAACCGGTGCGCCGCCTGGTGTCGGAGGCGGCCTCGGTCGACGCCGAGTTCATCCTCGCCCTGGGCAAGGTCGACTACGACGCGCTGGGCCCGCTGCCCGCCAACGTCAAGCTGGGCGGCTGGGTGCCGCTGACGGCGCTGTTGCAGACCTCCGACGCGGTCGTGCACCACGCCGGTTCCGGCACCACGTTCACCGCCCTGCACGCGGGCATCCCGCAGATGCTCATGCCCGCCTTCGCCGACCAGTTCGCCAACACCAAGGCGGCGGTGGAGCGCGGCGGGGCCATCGAGGGTTCGTTGCAGGACGTCACCGCCGCCGAGCTGACCCGGTTGCTGGAGGACGAGGCGCTGATCAAGTCGGCCAGGGACATCCGCCTGGAGATGGCGCACATGCCCACCCCCGCCCACCTGGCCAGGAAGCTGGAAACCCTGGTCGCCTGAGTTCCGCCCCCCACCCCTGAGGAGTCAAGACCGGATGACCGCCACGAGCACGGCCACCACCCCCGACGTCCACCCCGTCTTCGCCGCCATGGCCGAGGCCACCGCCCGGGGCGACTTCGAAGCCCTCGTCGAGCTGTACCACCCCGACGCCGAGTGGGCCCGCTTCCAGGGCGTCCTGCGCGGGCGCGCGGAGATCCGGGAGGTGCTGGAGCGGTACTGGGCCCTGGGCGTCGAGTTCGTCTCGATGGACGAGTACATCCACAGCGGCGACACGATCATGACCCGCAGCACCATGAGCATCAAGGGGACGACGGAGGTGGCGTTCGGCGCCTACGTGGTGAAGGACGGGATGCTGTGGCGCATCTTCGGCGCGGTCGAGGGCGGCGCCGTCTCCTTCTGGTGAGCCCGTGAAACGAGTGCGGCCCGCCCGGGTGATCCGGGCGGGCCGCTCGCGTTGTCCGGTCTAGAGGACCAGCACCAGCTTGGCCGCGCTCGCCGCGCCGGTGTTGCCCGCCGCGTCCACGGCGGAGGCGGACACCAGGTAGATGCCGCGCAGGCCGGTGGTCGGTGCCGTCCACGTGGTGCAGTCGGCCGCGCAGGTGGCCGGGCGGGTGGCGCGCTTGCCCATCAGGTCGGCGAAGGTGACCGTCGCTTCGCGCACACCGGAGGTGGCGTCGGTGGCGGTGCCCGCGACGGTGGCGCCGGAGCGGACGTAGCCGCCGCTCGTCATCGCCGCCGTCGGCGCCGTGGCGTCGTACTTGAAGGCGAACGCCGCGTCCGCGCTCTTGCCGTTGTTGTCGGTGCAGGTGCCGGTCAGCGACCCGGTGGCGGTGTCCGGGCCGGGGTAGGCCGTCGTGGTGCAGGAGGCGATGCCCGCCGCGGCGGTGGCGGACCACTTCGCGGTGAACGGCGCGCGGTACCAGCCGCCCGCGTCGGGGGCCCGGTCCGCGGTGGCCTTCACGTCCGCCGGACCCGGCGCGGGCGGGGTGGTCGGCGGGGTCGTCGGCGGCGTGGTGGGCGGGGTGGTCGGGTCGGTGATGCCCGCGAACAGCCGGTCGGCGAACGCGAGCGCGTCCGGCAGCGCCGCGCCCGGCGTGCCGCCGTGGCCGCTCGGGTAGGAGGTGAACGTCAGCGGCTGGTTGTTCTGCTGCAACGCCGTGACGAGCTGGGCGGTCAGCGACGGTGCCACGACGTCGTCCTGCGAGCCCTGGGCGATGAAGACCGGCTTGTCGTAGCCGGTGACCGGGACGTCGAACACCGCCCCCCAGGCCTGCTGGAACGCCGGGCCGAGGTCCTTGGTGAACATGTCGGCCAGGTTCGTCTGCGCCATCAGCGCGCCGAGCGCCCCGTTGCACAGCGTGTCGGCCTTGCCCACGACCTCGCGGCCCAGCGGGGTCAGGTACGAGTCGAGGTCGAAGCTCGGCACGGCGGTGCGCATCCCGGCGAGGATGAACGCGATCAGCGTCTTGGTCCCGGTGCCGATCAGCGACGGCGGGAACGTGGGGCCGATCAGCGAGACGAAGTAGCTCAGGTTCGACGGCACGCCGTGCCCGATGGTGCCGCGGAAGTCCAGCTCGGGGGCGTAGGCGGCGGCCTCGTGCCCGGTGAACATCGCCGCGTGCCCGCCCTGGGACTGCCCGGCGACGAACCAGTGCGCCGACAGCCCCGGGTTGAGCTCGCGCCCGGCCCGCACGGCGTCGATCACCCCGTGCGCGGCGACCTTGCCGTCGAGGTAGGGGTGGCTGCCCGGGGTGCCGAGCCCGGCGTAGTCGGTCGCCACGACCGCGTACCCGGCGTTGAGCCAGCCGGAGAGGTAGCCGTCGGGTCCGAGCGCCGACGGCGCGCACTGGTCGCCGAGGCCGGTGGTGCCGTGCGCCCACGACAGCACCCGCCAGCCACCCGGGGGTGGGGCGCCCTGCGGCAGGTAGACCAGGCCGCTGACGTCGGTGGCGCCGCCGCCGACACCGGTGGAGGAGTAGAGGATCTTGTAGCCGCTCCCGGCCCCGGCGGGGACCTGCCCGGCCGCGAGCGGGGTCGAGCTGACCAGCGTTCCCGGTCCGCCCGCGGCGACCGCGGACGGTTGGACGAACGCCACGGCCCCGCCCACGACGGCGGCCGCCGCGAGCAGAACCCCGAGTGCACGCCTTCGGACACCCACCACTGAAACCCCATTCCCCTGACCGAACCGTCCCACGGACGCTATTGACGCCCGTTACCGCAGGTCAAGGGTGGCGTCAACACCGGGGAGAACTTGTCACCCCAGCCTGGCTTTTTCGTCCCCGGTGACAACTCGCCGGGTCAGTGGGCGCTCCACACCGGTGTACAGGGCCCACGACAGCAGCAGCGACACCCCGAGCGCGCCGAGCAGGAACGCCACCCCGCCGACCGCGCCCCACGCCCCGCCGCCCAGCAGCGAGTGCCCGGTGACCAGGACCAGCCGGTGCACCAGGTAGAAGGCGAACGACACCTCCCCGAGCCACACGAACGCCCGCGACCGCAGCGGTGACGGGGAGCCGCGCAGGTCGGCGACCGCGGCCGAGGCGATCACCAGCGCCAGCGGCACCGCGCCGACCGCCACCTTCGACCACAGGTACGGCACGCTGAACGCCGCCAGGTACGCCAGCCCCGCCAGCAGCGCCGAGACGCCCAGCGACGGCGGGGTCCACCGCCCGTCGCGCACCAGGCGGGCGACGAGCATCCCGAGCACGAACTCCGGCACCCTGGCGAGCGGGAACAGGTAGACGAACCAGACGGCGTGGAACGGCACCGGCCCGCCCGGCGTCGCCACCATCGGGTCACCGGGCAGGAACACCAGCGCCACGACCGGCAGCAGGAAGATCAGCGCCACCGCCCCGCCGACCCACCACCACAGCCGCCGCACCCCGGCCACGACCCGGTGCAGCAGCGGGAACAGCAGGTAGAACAGCACTTCGCAGGCCAGCGACCAGGCCACGATGTTCGCGCTCGACAGCACCTGCGGCACCGGCACCCAGGCGTGTACCAGCAGCAGGTTCGGCAGCACCTGCCAGCCCACCACCGCCTGCCCGGCCACCAGCATCAGCACGACCGCCGCCACCCACGTCACCACGTGGTTCGGGTACACCTTGCGCGCCCGGCGCCACCAGAACGCCCGCGCCCGGCCGGGCCGGTGGTTCCAGGTGAGCACAAAACCGCTGAGGACGAAGAAGAACTCCACCCCGAAGAACCCGGCCCGGCTCACCGCCGACCCCAGCCCGGCACCCAGGCCGGGGTCGGCGAACACGCCCTCGATGGCGGCGTGGAAGGCGAAGACGGCGAAGGCGGCGGCGAACCGCAGCCCGGTGAGCGACGGCAGCCGGGTGCCGCTCATGCGACGCGGGCGTCCAGTTCGGCGCGCAGCGACGGCACCGCGGCCACCAGCGCCGCGGTCCACTCGTGCCGCGGTTCGCCGAGCACCTCGTGCACCGTGCCCTGCTCGCACACCTCGCCGCCGCGCAGCGCCAGCACCCGGTCGGCCATCCGCGCGATCACCCCCAGGTCGTGGGTGATCAGCACGACGCCCAGGCCCTCGGACTCGCTCAGCGACGCCACCAGGTCCAGCACCCCGGCCTGCACCCGCACGTCCAGGCTGGAGGTGATCTCGTCGCACACCAGCAGGTCCGGTTTGGCCGCCAGCGCGCGGGCGATCGTGACCCGCTGCCGCTGCCCGCCGGAGAGCTGCCGGGGCAGCCGCCCGGCCATCTCCGCGGGCAGGCCGACGAGGGCGAGCAGCCGCGCGGTCTCCGCCTCCGCCGCGGCCCCGGTGAGGCCCTGCAACACCTTCAGCACCCGGCTGATGGCCGCGCCGACCGTGCGGCGGGGGTTGAGCGAGCCCGCCGAGTCCTGCGGCACGAGCTGCACCTTGCGCCGCTGCGCCAGGGTCCGCGACCGCACGTCGGGCAGGACCTCCCCGTCCACGACGACCTCACCGGAGTCGGGGCGGTGGTGGCCGCTGACGCACCGGGCGATGGTGGTCTTGCCGGAGCCGGACTCGCCGAGCAGCGCCACGCACTCGCCGCGCTCGACGGTGAACGACACCTCGCGCGCGGTGGTGACCCGCTTGCGGCCCCGGCCGTGCCCGGCGCCCAGGGCGCGGACCTCCAGCAGCGGGGCCCGCGACGTCTCGAACACCGAGTGCCCGTACTTCTCGAACGCCTCGGCCACGTCCGGCACCGCCGCCACCAGCTCCCGCGTGTACGGGTGCCGGGGTGCCGACAGCGTCGCGGCCAGCGGGCCCTCCTCCACCACCCGGCCGTGCCGCAGCACCACCAGCCGGTCGGACAGGCGCGCGGCGGCGACGAGGTCGTGGGTGATGAACAGCAGCGTGATGCCGCGCGCCGCGGCCAGTTCCTCGATCTGGCGCAGCACCAGGTCCTGGGTGATCGCGTCGAGGCCGGTGGTGGGCTCGTCGAGGATCAGCAGCTCCGGGTCGCCCGCCAGGACCCGGGCCAGCGCCAGCCGCTGCTGCTGCCCGCCGGAGAGCTGGTGCGGGAAGCGCCGCTGGAACGCCCGGTCGCCGGGCAGGCCGACACCGGCCAGGTGCCGGGCGACCGACTCCGGGGACGGGTCGGTGGCCAGCTCGGCCACCTGCCCGCCCACCCGCAGGGTCGGGGTGAGCGCGGTGGCCGGGTCCTGCCCGAGGTAGGCGATCGACTTGCGGCGCAGCGCCCGCAGCCTGCGCCGGTCGAGGGCGAGGACGTCGGTGCCGGAGAAGGTGACGGTGCCGCCGACCGCGCGCAGGCCGGGGCGGATCGCGCCGAGCAGGGCGGTGGCCAGGGTGGTCTTGCCGGAGCCGGACTCGCCCACGATGCCCACCCGGTCACCGGGAGAGACGTGCAGCGAGACCCGGTCGAGCACGGCGCGGCCGGAGGTGTCGGCGACGGTCAGGTCGGTGATCTCGATCATGTGCCGATCTTTCCCGCGAGTCGGTCGATGGCCAGGTTGGTGGAGACGGCGAGGACCGCGAGCCCGAGCGCCGGGGCGACGACGCCCCACGGGGTGAGGGTGATGCCCTCCATGTTCTCGCTGATCATCGCGCCCCAGTTGGGCGCGTCCGGGCCGAAGCCGAGGAAGCCCGCCGAGGCGGTGAGGGTGATGGCGATGGCCAGCCGGGTGCCCGCGTCGGCCAGGATCGGCCGGGCGATGTTCGGCAGGACCTCGCGGACCAGGATCGCCGCCGACCCGTCGCCGAGCGCGGCGGCGGCGTCGACGAATCCGCTGTGGACGATCTGCGCGGTGGCCGCCCTGGCCACCCTGGACACGAACGGCACCCCGGTCACGACGACCGCGGCGATCAGCGTCACCGGCGAGTAGCCCCAGCCGTTGAGCAGGATCAGCATGGCCAGGATCGGCGGGAACGCCAGGAACAGCGCGTCGAACCGGGACACCACCGCGTCGAACCAGCCGCCGAGGTAGCCCGCGGCGGCGCCCAGCGCGGTGCCGAGCACGGCCGTGGCGATGGTGGCCAGCACCGGGATCACGATCAGCGGCCGACCGCCGGTGAGCACCCGCACCCACACGTCCCGGCCGGTGGCGTCGGTGCCCAGCGGCAGCCCCGGCCCGGCCTCGGTGTACGGCGGTGCGACGATGAGCTGCGGGTCCGCGCCGGTGAGCCACGGGCCGATGATCGCCAGGCCCGCCACCAGGATGCCCGGCACCAGGAACAGCAGGCCGAGCAGCTTGCGCCGGTTCCGCGGCGGGGCGGGTGCCACCGCCCGGGTCAGTGTTTGCGCTGTGGGTGTCATGCCGTCCTCAGCTTCGGGTTGGCCAGGAGCCCGACGAGGTCGGCGACCACCAGCGAACCGATGATGATCGCCGCCAGCAGCAGCCCCACCCCCTCCAGCACCGGGGTGTCGTGGTGGCGCACGGCGCTGACCAGCGTCTCGGACAGGCCCGGGTAGTTGAAGATCTGCTCCACCACCGCCGTGCCGCCGAACAGCGCGCTGGCCAGCCAGGCGAACGCCTGCGCGGCCGGGCCGACGGTGGCGGGCAGCAGGTGCCTGCGGATGACCACCGACTCCGGCAGCCCGGCCAGCCGGGCGGCCTCCACGTTCGGCGCGGTGTCGGCGTCGATGACGATGGCCCGGATCAGCCGGGACGCCCAGGCCGCGGCGAAGATCGTCAGCGCCGCCACCGGCAGCACCAGGATCTCCGGGCGGTCCAGCGGCGCCCCGCCCGCCGGGATCAGCGACACCGCCGGGAACCAGCCGAGCACGGTGGAGAACAGCAGCACCAGCAGCCCGGCGATGACGAACTGCGGTACCGACACCGCCACCAGCGCGCCGCTGGAGAGCACCCGGTCGAGCCTGCTGCCCGGCCGCAGCCCAGCCGCCAGGCCGATCGCGGTGGCCAGCACGATGGTCGCCAGCGCGGCGAGGATCGTCAGCAGCGCGGTGTCCGCCAGCGGGATCGCCACGATCTCGGTGACCGGGGCGCGCTCGACGATGCTGTCCCCGAGGTCACCCCGCACGGCGTTGCCGACCCACTCCGCGTACCGCACCGCCAGCGGCCGGTCGAGGCCGAGTTCGGCGCGGACGGCGGCGGTCTGCTCCGCGGTGGCGTTGGTGCCCAGCGAGGCCGCCGCCGCGTCCCCCGGCAGCACCTCCGAGCCCGCGAACAGCACGATCGACACCGCCAGCAGGGTGCCCGCCGCGGCGAGCAGTCTTCTTGCCAGGAACAACAGTGCTCTCACGGTTGCCTCCTCAGGCGGACGCCTTCATGAACAGCGGCAGCGAGTCGCGCACCTGCACGTCGCGCACGCCGGGGCGGGCCGCGTCGACCTGCTCCTGGAAGCCCCAGAGCACGTCGCCGCCCTCGTCGTGGAACCGGCGCTGGATGTCGGCGAACCTGGCCGCGCGCGCGGTGTCGTCGACGGTGCTCTGCGCCTCGGTGAGCCGCTTCTGGTGGTCGGCGCCCTGGCCGGTCACGTTGAACGGGGCCTTGGCGTTGGTCACCGCGGCCAGGTGCACGGCGGCCGGGCGGTTGAGGTAGTAGAAGCCCTGGAACGGCGTCTTCGCCAGCGAGGACAGGTCGGCGTAGTAGGTGTCGGCCGGGACCTGCTCCAGGTTCAGCTTCACCCCCGCCTGCCCGAGCTGCTGGCCGAAGAGCTGCGCCGCGCCGACCAGACCGGGCACCAGCTCGGCGATGCGCAGCGTCAGCTCGCTCACCCCGGCCTGCTGGAACAGCTCCCGCGCCCCGTCGAGGTCCTGGGTGCGCTCGGGCAGGTCGGCGTAGCCGGGCAGGCCGAGGCCGATCACGTCGTTGCCCGGGGTGGCCAGGCCGAGCAGGGAGTTGTCCACCAGCGCCTTGCGGTCCACGGCGAGCCGGACGGCCCGGCGCACCCGCGGGTCGTCGAACGGCTTGAGGTTGACGTTCATGCTGAACGACAGGCCGTTGGAGTTGGCCGCGCCGCCGCGCTTGAGCTCGATGCCCTGGTTGGCCCGCTCGGCCTGGGCCCCGGTGGCGGAGATGCCCACCGCGTAGTCGATCTCGCCTGCCTTGAGCGCGTTGAGCCGGGCGGGCGCGTCGGCCATCCTGGCGATGTCGAGCCGGGTCAGCGGCGGCTTGGCGCCCCAGTAGCCCTTGTTGGCCAGCAGCACCACGTTCTTGCCGTCGTTGGTGTCGAGCGTGTACGGGCCGGAGCCGTCGACCTTGGTGAAGTCGGTGGTGCCCTCGGGGAACACCACGGAGAAGATCACCAGGATGGCCTCGCGGAAGTCGCCGCGCGGGCGCTTGAGCGGCACCTCCAGCGTGGTCTTGTCCAGCGCCTTGATGTTCGCGCCGTCGACGTCGGCGTAGACCGAGCTGCGGGTGGACTTCGGCGCTCCGATGGTCTGGAGGCTGAACGCCACGTCGGCGGCGGTCACCGGCCTGCCGCTGTGGAACTTCGCGTCGGGGCGGATCTTGATCGTCCACTTGGTGGCGTCGGCGTTCGGGGTGACCGACTCGGCCAGGCCGTAGGCGTACTTGCCGCCGTCGATGAACATCAGCGAGTCGTAGACGTGGTGCAGCACCATGAGACTGGCGCCGTAGCCGATGGCCCGCGGGTCTAACGCGGTGCTCTTGGTGGCGTCGGCGATGCCGATGCGCAGGCGGTCGGTGCCGGTGCCCGCGGTGGTGCTGGAGGCCCGGGAGGCGCAGCCGGTCAGCGCCCCGGTGCCCAGGACACCAGCGGCCAGCGCGGAGAACTGCAGGAATCGGCGGCGGTCGATGTTGGTGGCAGACATGTGCTGTGGCTCCTCGCACGGACGACCGGGGTGGACTGGCCCCCGATGGTGGGTGCGCACGGTTGTCACGGTCTGCGCAAATCTGCGCAGGCCGGACACGTTCGGCGTACCCGGGCCACCCGGACGGGCAGGGCTGGGCCATTCGGCGGTGATCACACCTCCGGGTGCTCACTTCTGAGCATTGCCCGTACCGGGTACGCCCATACGCTCGGTCCCTCTTGCGCGACCGCGCGTGACCACTCCAGGGGAGACCGTATGACCGACACCTTCGAGCGGGCGGCTCCGCCGTCACCGGTGGCGACGGCGGGGAAGATCGTCCTGCTGACCCTGCTGCTGGCCGAGTTCATGATCCAGATCGACGCGACCATCGTGAACGTGTCGCTGCCCAGCATCCAGCAAGACCTCGGCTTCACCGGCACCAGCCTCGCCTGGGTCGTCAACGGCTACATGCTCTGCTACGGCGGTCTCCTGCTGCTGGGCGGGCGCCTCGCCGACGTGTACGGGCGCAGGCTCGTGCTCATGACCGGCGTGTCCGTCTTCACCGCCGCCTCGGTGCTCTGCGGCCTCGCGGGCGACCCGGTGGTCCTGGTGCTGGCCCGCGCGGTGCAGGGCATCGGCGCCGCCGCGGCGGCCCCCGCCGTGCTGTCGCTGATCATCACCTCGTTCCGCGAGGGCGCCGAGCGCAACGGCGCGCTCGCCGCCTGGGGCGGGGCCAGCGCGGGCGGGTCGCTGTTCGGCCTGCTCATCGGCGGCGTGCTCACCTCCACCGTGGACTGGCGGTGGATCTTCTACATCAACGTGCCGGTCGGCCTGGCCATCGTGGCGCTCGCCCCGTTCGTGCTCAAGGAGAGCAAGGCCGCCAGCAGGCCCTCCCTCGACGCCGGTGGCGCGATCACCATCACCGCCGCGCTGCTCGTCATCACCTACGCCCTGCTCGGCGCGCACGGCGGTGCGGGCCTGGACCTGGGTTCGGTCGGGCTGCTCGTGCTCGGCGCGCTGCTGCTGGCGGTGTTCGTGGCGGTGGAGAAGCGCCACCACGAGCCGCTGATCCCGATGAGCCTGTTCGCCAACCGCAACACCGCGGGCTCCCTCGGCGCCACCGCGCTCTTCGGCACCACGCAGATGGGGTACTTCTTCTTCGTCACCCTGTACCTGCAGAACGTCCTGGGCTTCAGCGCCATCCAGACCGGTCTGTCCTACCTGCCGCTCATCGCCGCGCTGGCCGTCACCACCACCCTGGCCAACAAGATCATCGCTGCCCGAGGCGTGAAGGCCGCCCTGGTGCCCGGACTCGTGCTGATCATCGCGGGCCTGGCCTGGCTGTCGCAGGTGCCGGTCGACGGGTCCTGGGTCGGCGACGTCCTCGGCCCGACGGTGCTGGCGGGCCTGGGCATCGGCCTGACGTTCGTGCCGCTGTCCATCTCGGCCACCTCCGGCGTCGACCCGCGCGACGCGGGCGCGGTGTCGGGCCTGTTCAACGTGGCCGTCCTCATCGGCGGGTCCATCGGCATCGCCGTGCTGACCATCGCCTCGGGCCTCACCGGCGAGATCCCGATGCTGCCGCTGTCCACCCCCACCCCGGAGGCCATCGGCGGCTTCCAGGGCGTGTTCCTCACCGGTGCGGGCCTGGCGGTCCTCGCGCTGCTGGTCTGCGCGGCCGTGCTGCGCGTGCCGCACGCACCGGCAGCCGTTCCCGGAGAAGAGAAGGAAACCGCATGAGCACCACCGCCACCGGCAAGTTCATCACCTCGGTGTGGGACGAGGCCCCCTACGACACCGGCGACGGCGTCCCCGCGCTGGCCAAGGCCGACGTGAAGAACACCTTCGAGGGCACCATCGTCGGGGAGGGCACGCTGACCTACCTGCTGGTCTACCCGGAGAACTACGCCAGTTTCGTGGGTCTGCAGCGGATCACCGGCACCCTCGACGGCAAGGCGGGCCAGTTCGTCCTGCAGACCGAGGGCGTTGTCGACGGCGGCCCGCCCACCTCCACCTGGTTCGTCGTGCCCGGCTCGGGCACCGGCGAGCTGGTCGGCCTGCGCGGCAAGGGGACCGTGACCGCGGTCGACGCCACCACCGCCGAGTACACGCTGGACTACGACTTCACGGCCTAGTCCGACGACGAGAAAGCCACCCCGGGCGGACGGCGGACGTCCCCTGGGGTGGCTCTCGGCGGTCCCCCCCCACCGCCGTGGTCTCACCTGTCCCGCAACGACTCCAGCCGCTTCCAGGCCCACACCGCGATCGACAGCGCGCCCTCGTCCTCCGCGTCCGCCGCCAGCGTCCGCAGCGACGCGATCGCCACCTCGGTCTCGCCCGCCTCCTGCGCGGCCAGCGCCAGCGTCCGGCGCAGCCGCAGCAGCTCGTAACCGGCGACCTCGGCCCGGTCGAGCACCTCCTGCGAGATCCGCATGGCCTCGCGCGGGGCGCCCGAGGCCAGTTCGAACCGCGCCTGGAGGCTGTCCACCTCGTCGCGGTCGGTCGACATGCTCAGCGTGCGCTGGGCGCTGCGCGCGTCCGCGATCAGCTTGCGCACCTCCTCCAGGTCGCCGCCGCAGTCGAGCTGGATCGACGCCGCCGCCCGGCAGAACCGCAGCCAGTCCTGCACCGGCATCGACCCGTTGAGCGAGTCGCGCGCCTTCTCCAGGTGGCTCAGCGCGTCCGCGCGCATCCCGGCGCGGCCCAGCGCCACCGCCGCGGTCCAGTACGCCCGCCCCGAGGTGGCCGGGGAGTCCAGAGTGGTCGCCGCGGCCAGCATCGGGTCGATCAGGTCCAGCGCCAGCGGTGACTCGTCGAGGTCGCACAGGACCGAGATCTGCACCGCGTAGAGCCGGACCTCCTCGGCCGTGCCCGCGAGCGGGCTGACCACCAGGGCGTGCTGGGTCTCGCTCAGCAGCGCCCGCGCCCGGTTCAGCTCGCCGACCGCGCGGCACGCGGTGGCCAGGTCGATGCTGATGGAGAGCTGGATGGTCTCCAGGCCCGCGGTGTCGGCCACCTTGGCCAGCTCGTCGAGGACGGCCAGCCGCTGCCGGTGCTCGTTGGTCATGCCCAGGATGCGCTGCAGCGACATCCCGCTCTCGATGATCGAAGTGGACTCGCCGTGCTGGCGGGCCCGGTCGAAGGCGTCCTCGGCGTGGCGGCGGGCGTCGACCAGGTCACCGGAGGCGAACGCGGACTGGGTGAGGATGCGGGTCATCAGTTGACCCGAGTCATGTTCGCTGGTCCGGGCGGTCGTCGAGGCGCCGTCGTCGGGCCAGCTATCGCCCGCGAGGTCGCGCGGGCGCACCCCGAGCGTGCGCGCCAGCTGGTGCACCACTTCCAGGGTCGGCACCCGGTTGCCCGCCTCCAGCAGCGAGACGTAGCTGGCGCTGACCGTGCCGCCGTCGGCGACGAGATCGCGCTGCGACATCCCGCGCTGCAGCCGCAGCTCCTTGAGCCGTTGACCGAACTCAGGCTGGGAGACCTTACCCGCACGCAATGGTGCTGACAATTGTTGACTCCGTTGCTGACTCATGATTTCCTCTAGTCACTGACTCAAGTCAACAAGCTCCGGAGGAAGTCATGAAGACCATCGCCACCGCCGTGTTGACCGCCTCGCTGGCCCTCGTGGGCCTCGGTCTGGCTCATGTCGCCCCCTCCGACGCTGGACACTTAGGTGTCGACTCTACCGCAACCCAGGTCGAACTGACCTCTGTCAAGGCGGGCGTTCCAGCATCCGGTGCGCAGGCGCGAACCCTTGACTGGCCCTGGATCTGACTTCCAGTACATAGTACGCCGGCTTGACTGGTGTAAGTAGGGGTTCACACCACCCCGGTCCACCAGCGGCACCCCCGGTCGATGGGATGGATCGACCCCCCTGCCCCGCTGCGGCCCGACCTCCGGGTTGTGACAGTTGTCGTCACCGCAGTCGCCAGGTTTCAGCAGTTCACGGTCCCGATCCGCGAATACGCGCCAGGGGCGTCACCACCCACACCATGCTCACAGACCGGTCGACCGCCGCACCACCGGCCGACCGCGCTTCGAGGGGGTTCGCCATGTCGATGACCTTGGCGCCACTGTCCAGCACGTCCTTCGCCGAGCGGCTCGAATCGATGATCACCCGGGAGACGCTCAGCGCCCCGTCGGTCCGGGTCGACAAGAACGCCAACGTCTACAACTGCGGCTACCGCTGCGACCAGGTGTACCTGGTCCGCTCCGGCCGCATCAAGACCGTCATGTACTCCAAGGGCGGCAAGGAGTGCCTGCTGTCCATCCACCCGGCGGGCGACCTGTTCGGCGAGCTGTGCGTGCTCGGCGGCCCCCGCGCGGAGACCGCCATCGCCATGGTCCCCACCGTGCTGCAGTACATGGCGATGGACGCCTTCCTCGTCGCCATGCGCCGCGAGGGCCTGCTGGAGGACTTCGTCCGCCACATGGCCACCCGCCTGGCCGAGCAGCAGCAGGTCATCAGCGACCTGGTCACCGTCGACAGCGAGCAGCGGCTCGGCTCCACCCTGCTCAGCCTGGGCCGCAAGCTGGGCAAGCGCGAGGCCCGCACGCTGCGCATCGACGAGAAGATCACCCAGGAGGAGCTGGCCGGGATGGTCGGCACCACCCGCTCCCGGGTCGGCCACTTCCTCAAGCGCTTCCGCGAGGCGGGCATCGTCGAGGTCCGCCAGGGCTGCTTCCTGCGCATCGACGAGGAGCGCCTGGTCGCCTACCTCGACAACCGCATGTAGGTCGGCCCCGCTGCTCCGATCCGGTGAAGCACCCCCCGGCCGATCGCCCGGGGAATTCGGGAAACCGCGTCACCCTTCCGGTTTTTCCTCGCTCACACGGGTGAGGAAACGGCGAATTCCCACGGTGTCGTCGACAACCATGTCAACAATTGTCATCACCCGATCGAGCGGTCGTCTTCACCGAAAAGGGGACCGGGTTTGCCGCCCGGGGTCCGGGGCGAGGACCATGGACACCGGTCGGTGCTCCCGGTGTCGTGCAGGGTCGATTCCCGGGGGCCGCCGCCACGCCCTCATCGCCATGCGACAACCGGCCGGGACACCGGGCGTCGCGCCCTCGTGCGATGAGGGCCGCGGGGCCCCGGCGGCGCGAGCTGCCGGGGCCCTTGCCGTTCGCCCCACCTCACGCGGGCCCGTCCACCCCGTCGCCCCGGGGCCTGTGGACAACCGGATGCGGGATCCCGCCGTCCTCCCTACTGTGCTCAGGACGCCACCCGGGCGGACCCAGCACGTACCCGAGCCGGTCCCGCCAGCGGCCCGCCGCCCGGACGTCGCGCAGGATCGCCCCGTACTCGTGGAACTGGAGGCTGATGACGTTGTAGGTCCCGACCGGGGTGGTCAGGCCGTAGGTGGGCCGGTGCCGCTCGGCGCGGAAGGTCCCGAAGAGGCGGTCCCAGACGATGAGCACGCCTGCGTAGTTGCGGTCGAGGTACTCGGGGTCGCTGCCGTGGTGCACCCGGTGGTGCGAGGGGGTGTTGAACACGGCCTCGACCCACCGCGGCAGCCGGTCGACCTTCTCGGTGTGCACGAAGAACTGGTAGATCAGGTTGGCGGAGAACGCCGTGTAGACGGTCCAGGGGGAGAAGCCCAGTAGCGGCAGCGGCACCCAGGCCAGCACCTCGAACCACTGGTTCCACTTCTGCCGCAGCGCGGTGCCGAGGTTGAAGTACTCACTGGAGTGGTGCGCCTGGTGGGCGGCCCAGGCCAGCCGAACCCGGTGCGCGAACCGGTGGTACCAGTAGAAGAGGAAGTCCACGCCGACGAGCAGCGCCACCCACGACCACCACGTGGTGGGCACGTGCCACGGCGCCACGTGCTCCCACAGCACGACGTAGAGCAGCAACGCCCCCGCCCGGAACACCAGCCCCACCCCGACGCTCACCGCCCCCATCGACAGGCTCGCCGCGGTGTCCCGCCCGTGGTACCCCTTCGCCTGCTCGTCGTCGAGGAACCGCAGGGCCACCAGCTCAACCCCGATGAACAGGAGGAACACCGGCAGCGCGTAGCCGATCGGATCGCCGAACTGGTGCCGCAGCGCGTCGAGCACGTCCCACCTCCAGGCAATTGACCTCCGGGTAAATTACCGCGAAGTCACTTCCCTGCCCAGGCCGCTGGATAGGATCGGTCGCATGACCGCGCACACCGGCACCAAGGGCGTCCCCCGGGCGGAACGGGAACCCCAGATCCTGGACGCCGCCGTGGCGGAATTCGGCCGCCACGGCTACGCCAACGCCTCGGTCGCCACCGTCGCCACCGTCGCGGGCATCTCCAAACCCCTGGTGTACAGCTACTTCGGCTCCAAGGAGGACCTGTTCATCGCCTGCCTCCGCCGAGGCGCCGACAACGTCATCACCTCCATCGAAGCCGCCAGGTCCCACACCGGCATGCGCCTGCCCGCCGAAACCCTCCGCGCCGTCTTCACCGCCCTCGGCCCCCGCCCCCACGACTGGACCCTCATCCACGACCTCACCCCACCGGTGGACAGCGCGGCAGCGGCGGCGGCCCGGGCCTACCGCCACACCCTCAGCGAGATGGCCGTCGACGGCGTCCGCTCCCTCCTGGCCGAACGCGGCAACACCGACCCCACCGACGCCTCGGCCCTGGTCGCGGTCTGGCTCAGCACGGTCACGGCCCTGGTCCGCTGGTGGCAGGACCACCCCACCGAATCCGCCCAGGACATGACCGACCGCTGCGAACGCCTCATCGCTGCCTTGTTCGCCGCCTGACCCCGCCCGATCCGCTGGCGCTTTGCTCCTACCGCCACCCGCCTCTGCACCGGCCCCGCTGCCTTGTGCCGCGACGCCTTGCCGGGCCGTGCTCTGCGAGCCGGGGTTTTGTCGTGGGTGCCCGGCTGGGTGGATGTGCTTGGCCGGGGCCCCTACGGCGATCATGTGGCCCAGCGTGACAGGGTGGGGCTGAAGGGATGCCCCACCGCCGGGGCAGGCTTGCACATGATCGCCACCCCCGGCCAAACACATCCACCCACCCGGGCAGGGGCATAGCCGGGCCGCCGGTTGCGAGGGTGGTCGCCCGTCGAGCACATCCACCCACCCGGGCATGGCCATAGCTGGACCTGCGGTCTGTGGGGTGACTGGTTGTCGCTGCGTCTGGTGGAGGTTCGGCGTGGTCGGATGCCCCTCCTGTCCCGCACCGCACCTTGCGGCGCCGCGCTGCGTTTTGCCGAGTCGAGCCAAGCCTCCCCGCTGCGCCGCCCTGCCTCGCACCGCGCTGTGCTGTGCTGGGGCGGCGCCTCGCCGTGCGCCTTGCGGCACCTTGCCGCTCTGCGTCACGCCTTGTCGAGCTGCGCCTTGTCGTGTCGGGCACTGTCCACTTGAGTCTTGGCAAGTTCGACTCGGCTGTTCCAACTGGTCACGCCGTGGTCGGCCGGGTCGCAGGCCGGGTGTCGCAGTAGGACTTTGATCGTCCTGTCCGAACGCGACAGACGACGAGGCCCGCCGTCCGTGGGCGGCGGGCCTCGGGGGTGCGTGGGGTTCAGCGGGCGGAGGAGGTGTCCTCGTCCGGCCGGTCGTCGTGGTCCTTGGCGCGGGGCCAGGCGGGGGTGTCGTCGTCGGTGCGGCGGAGGTGGCGGCGTTCTTCTTCCTGGTGGGCGGTGATGCGGGGCCAGCCGGGGTTGGCGACGGCGCTCAGGGCGGGGCGGTCGGGGGCCGGGGTGTCGAGGCGCTCGGCCTGGTAGTGGGGGTCGGGGTCGGTCTTGGTGACCGCCGCCGTGAGCTGGGCGAAGGTGGGGAGGAGTTCCGCTGCCTCGCGGACCTGTTCCGGGTGCCGGGACAGCCACCAGACGACGGCCGTGCCGGGGTCGGTGAGGACCTCTTCGGCGAGGTAGGCGCGGGCGTGCTGTTCCAGTTCGCGTTCCTGGTGGCGGACCTGCTTCTCCTTGCGCAGCTCGGTGAGCCGCGCCAGCCTGCGGGCGTCGTCGTCGGGGACGGTGAGGCCGATGGACTCGGCCCAGGAGATGACCTGGCCGGAGCGGTCCGGGAGCATCGCGCCCAGTTCGGCGGCCAGGCGGGTCTGCACCGTGTCGACGTCGGTGGGGGCGCCGGTGATCGTGACGACCCTGGCGCGCTCCAGGATCGCGTGCACCGCCAGGCCGCGCAGGTTGCCGTGCTGTTGCTGGCCCTGCTCCTGCGGGACCCAGCACACCGTGCACGAGAGCAGGAACCGGTAGTACGGCTCCGCGCTGTCCACCGGGATCGACGGCACGTGGTGCTCGGAGTGCGGCGGCGTCGGCGGCTTCGCGGCGGCGGCGCGGCGCCGGGCGGCCTCGTCGCGCAGCGCGCGCTGGTCGCGCTGGAAGAGGATCTGCTTGACGACCAGCCCGCTGAGCCCCAGCGACACCAGCAGCGCCAGCATGATCAGCCATCGACCCCAGCCCAGTGCGAGCCCCAGGGCCCACGGCAGGGCCAGCCCCACGACCACCACCAGTGCGGGCGCGCGCCAGCGCGAGGTGAAATCCACACCTAGGTGGGTACCCGGTGCGGCCCCCGAGGAGTAGACACAACCTCCGACATTCGCTCGAACATACGAACGCCGGTCCCGTTCCCGGTCGGCAGGCTGGGCCGGACGGGGGATGGACAGACCGCCGGTTCCACGCTCCGGCACCGGGTGATCACGCAGAGCCGTTGGCGCCCGGTGACAACACCGCACACTCACATCCGCTCAATCCGCCCCGCACCGCCGGGCAATCCCATCGGACACCCCCGCCACCCGCACCCCCGACGACACCGGTGGCCGAGGCAAAACCCCGTCACCGCACGTGATCGGCAGGAACCCGCCGCCACCCTGGCCCTCGCGCCGCGGCACACATCTCCCGCGCGTCGACCTCCGACCGCGTCCGCCCCGCAACCGCTTGCCGACATCGACGCGCACCCCCGCACGCCGACCCACAACCACACTCGCCTGCCGCTCGTGCAGCCACCCGCCGACATGGGCGCGCACCCGCGCAGGTCGACCTGCGACCGCGTTCGCCCCCCACCCGCGCACATCGGCGCGCGCCTCCGCACCTCGACCTGTGGCCACCATCCGCCCGCGCGGCCAGGCACCGACGCGCACCCCGCACGTCGGCTACCACCGCCCACCGCGCCGCGGCCCCTCGATGTCCGCCCGGATCCGCCGCGCCCGTCGCGGTCGACGCCCAGCCGGAACGCGTGCAGGACCCACCCGCGATCCCCTCGGCGCCACCGGCCACCCGCCGCTGTGTCCAACCGGGACACCCCGGGTCGACTTGCCGTCTGCAACTCCCCGTTGCGCGGCTACCGGTCCTGCGCCGCCAGCGCGGCGCGGATCTTCTCCGCGTACGCCGCCGCCGGGTTCTCCTCGTCGTACGGGTGGCGGGGGCCGAGCCAGAAGCGGAGGCCGTCCTTCTTGTGCCGGGGGATCACGTGCAGGTGCAGGTGCGGCACGGACTGGCTGACGACGTTGTTCACCATCACCAGCGAGCCGTCCGCGCCGAGGCCGTCCTCCACGGCGCGCTCCAGCCGCTGGGCGAGGGTGAAGAAGGTGGGGACCTCGGTGGCGGGCAGGTCGCTCAGGATGGTGTGGTGGGTCTTGGGGATCAGCAGGACGTGGCCGCGGAAGAGGGGGCGGTGGTCCAGGAAGGCGAGGGTCCGGTCGTCCTCGTGGACCACGTCGGCGGGGAGCTCACCAGCGAGTATCCGACAGAACGAGCACGTTTGCGACATCAGGTCCTCCAGGCTGCCCACGGGTTCATCACACTCTGGGCACAATGGTGCGGTGACCGTTCCAGACACGCCGTACCAAGTGCGCAGAGCTCCGACGCAGTACCGGGCGAGCCGACAGATCGAACGGATCCTGGACGCCGCCTCGCGTGTGGTCACCGAGAAGGGTTTCGCGGGTACCACCACCGCCGACATCGCCAAGTCGGCCAAGGTGTCCATCGGCTCGGTCTACCGCTACTTCCCGGACAAGGTCGCCGTGATGAAGGCGGTGGTGGAGCGGAACTCGGCGCGGTACCAGCGCCGGGTGGACGAGGAGACCACCGCCATGCCGTCGCACCGGTGGCGGGAGGCGGTGGAGCACGCCTACGACATCTACGTGGACATGTGCCGCGGCGACGACGGCTTCCGCGCGCTCAGCGGGGCCGGGATCGCCTCCGGCGAGCTGGAGTCGACCGCGGCGGGGGTGGAGGACCCGCTCTCGCCCGCGTTCGCCCAGATGCTGACCGCGCGCTTCGACTTCCCGGCCTCGCCGGAGCTGCGCACCACCATGCTCCAGGCGGTGACCATCGGCGACGTGCTGACCAGGTTGGCGTTCCGGCTCGTCCCGGGTGGACACCCGGAGACCCTGGCGCAGACCAAGCGCATCATCGTGGACCTGTTGGCGCCCTACGCGCCCTGACGGTGTGGGTGCGGCGCGGCGGTGCTGGGACTTGCACCGCCGCGCCGCGGTCCGATCCCCCGGGGTGACCGGCCCGGGGAGGTTTGTATGGCTGGGCAACAAACCCTGCCCCCTCAGGGTGGCGATCCGAACCCGCCCGGCATACCGCCGTTCAGCGCATTGTGTGATCCGCCCGGTCACCGTTGAACCGGATTCGCCCGGATCGCGGTTCCACCAAACCGAGCGCGCCGCCGCCCCGAATCACTGGTGGGACCCGCTGTGTTCGGTGCGCACGGCGGCCTCCCGCCGGGGACAGGCCCCGACGGGACCTCCCACCGCCGGAGAGGGGTGCGACGCCGATGGCGCACACAGCTGAACTCGACCCGATAGATGTGGCCATCCTGCGCGAGCTGCAACGCGACGCGCGGTTGCAGAACAAGGAGTTGGCCGCGATCGTGGGGGTTGCCCCGTCGACCGCGCTGGAGCGCGTGCGCTCGCTGCGCAGGCGCGGCGTGCTGACCGGGTTCCACGCCACGGTCAGCCTGTCCGCGCTCGGCAGGCCGATCAGCGCGCTGCTGTCGGTGCGGGTCCGCCCGCACCGGACCCAGGTGGCCGAGGCGTTCACCGAGTACGTGCTCGGGCAGCCGGAGACGGTGTCGATGATGCACGTCGCGGGCCCGGACGACTACTTGGTGCAGGTCGCGGTGCCCGACACCGACCACCTGCGCAAGCTGCTGGTGGAGCGGCTGGAGACCCGGCCCGAGGTCATGTCGGTGAGCACGGTGCTGGTCTTCGAGGCCGTCGACCGGGTCGTGCAGGCGCCGATCGCCTAGCGGACGCGGAAAGGCCCGGACCCCGCAGCGGGGATCCGGGCCTTCCTCGGCTCAGGTCAGTTGTTGCTCGCGCGGCGGCGCACGGCGATGAGCGCGCCTGCGCCACCCAGGACCAGGACGCCACCGATGGCCAGCGGCAGGGCGATGCTGGCGCCGGTGTCGGCGAGGTCGTCGTCGGCCGGGACCGGGGCGGCGGTGGTGGTCGGCGCCACGGACGCGGTGGTCGTGGTCACCGGCGGGGCGGTGGTCTCCGCGGGCGGGGTGGTCGTCGACGCGGGCGGCGTGGTGGTGGTCTCCGCGGGCGGGGTGGTCGTGGGGGCCGCCTTCTTGCAGGCGTCCGCGTGGACCTTGTCGGTGAAGCTCCACTTCTTCTCGCCGGTGGGGTCGTCGCTGGTCTTCACGGTCAGCACGTAGTCGTGCTCGATCGTGGCGTCCTGCTTGTCCCAGGTCTGCTGGTGGCCCTTGCCGAAGCTGCCCTTGCCCAATTCCTCGCCGTTGTCGGTGAGGGTCCAGGTGTTGGTCGAACCCTGGGTGTAGTCGTGCAGGGTGACCGTCACGGTGGACTTCTCGTCGGCGCACGACGCGGTGACCTTGCCCGCGTGGGCGGAGGCGACGCCGGTCATGCCGAAGACGGCGGTGGAAGCGAAGATGCCGATGACCGCGGTGCGGGCCAGGACACGGGAACGGGACGTGCTCACGGAAACTCTCCTCGGTTCGTGCTGGAAAAGTCGCCGCAGCCCCGACTCCCGTAAGCCGCGCGACGTTATGGCGGGGAGACTAGCCACCTACATGGGTGACGCGGCAGCCGGGTAGGCACTGATGGTGTATTCGTTATCAAGAACAGGGGGTCGCACCTATCGCTCGTACGAGTGATATGGGCTATTGATGCTGGCTGAGCGTCACGCAAGGGGTCGGCATCCAGGTGGCAGTGCGGTACCGCGTCGGGTACCTCCCGTTACCGGGGTCGGCACCCGCGCGGATCCGGTGCGGCCGAACGGGTGGTGTCGCTGCGCCGTTCCGGTGAGTTCCGCTCCCGCCGGGTCGGTTTTCCGGCGACGTCCCCATTCCCCGGATGCGAAAGCGGCGGAGTCGATCAATGGGTTCCTGAACGGGCGGCGATCCATTGGTGGCGAATTGCTCACGGCGGTTCAACAACCGGGTTCGCGACCTCGGGTGGGGGCGGCCCGAGCCGCGGTTTTGCGCGGGGACGTCTGTGTCGGGTGGAGGTTGCCCGCGATCAATAGGCTGTCGGGATGAAGACTCCTTGGTGGAAGTTCGTGCTCGTGGTGGTCTGCTTCCTCGTCGGCGGCGTGTGGACCTTCCAGGGCCTCGGCGTGATCGGCGGCAGCTTCATGACCGGCTCGCCGGTGTGGCTGGCGATCGGCCTGGTCCTCGTGCTGGCGGGGGTGTGGCTGCTGGTGGAGACCCTGCGCGCGCGCCGTCGCTGAGGGTGTTCCTGAGAGTCTTTTCAGTCGCTGAGAGTGCCCTCAGTGCTGTCGGTGGGATCATCTGTGCATGAGACGTTCCCTGGTCGCCCTCGGTCTGCTCGGCGCCGCGGCGTGGGCGCTGCGCGACATCCCGGTCGCCGTGGGCGGTCGCGCCCGCGGCGACCGCGCCACCCGGGTCGCCCGCTCCCCGCAGTTCCGCGACGGCCGGTTCCGCAACCGGCCCACCCCGACCGCCGACCGCACCCCGAGTGCCACCATGGCCCCCGCCACCCTCGGCAGCACCCTGCGCGAGATGGCCCTGGGCAAGGAACAGCGCACGCCCCTCGGTGACATCCCCCTGGTCACCCCCACCATCCCCGCCGAACGCGCCCAGGGCCTGCACCTGACCTGGTACGGCCACGCCACGGTCCTGGTGGAGATCGACGGCGCCCGCATCCTCTTCGACCCGGTCTGGAGCGACCGCGTCTCCCCGTCGAGGCTCGCGGGCCCCCGCAGGCTCCACCGCCCGCCGCAACCGCTGTCGGAACTCCCGGCCGTCGACGCCGTGGTCATCTCCCACGACCACTACGACCACCTCGACCTGCCCACCATCCGCACCCTCCTGCGCACCCAGACCGCGCCGATCGTCGTCCCCCTGGGCATCGGCGCCCACCTGGAGCGCTGGAAGGTCCCCGCCGACCGCATCGTCGAACTCGACTGGTCGGAGAGCGCGGAGGTCGCGGGCATCACCCTCACCGCCACCCCCGCCCAGCACTTCTCCGGCCGCCTCTTCGCCCGCGACCGCACCCTGTGGACCTCCTGGGTCGCCGCGGGCCCGGTCCACCGCGTGTTCTACACCGGCGATTCCGGCTACTTCCCCGGCTACGCCGAGATCGGCGCCGAGCACGGCCCGTTCGACGCCACCCTGGTCCAGATCGGCGCCTACAACAACAACTGGGCCGACATCCACATGACCCCCGAGGAGGGCCTCGCCACCCACCTCGACGTCGACGGCGGCCTGCTGGTCCCGGTCCACTGGGCCACCTTCAACCTCGCCACCCACCCCTGGACCGACCCCGCCGACCGCCTCTGGCGCGCAGCCCGCGCCCACGGCGTCCCCGTGGCCATCCCCCGCCCCGGCGAACGCGTCGACGTCCACGACCCCGCCCCGGTCGACCCGTGGTGGCAACGCCTGGGCGCCCCGTCCGAAACTCCCACCCGATCGAGCGACACGCCAACCCCCGAGTTGTCCACAGCCAAGATCAACACCTCCTCTCCGACCCGCAGCCCGAGCTAGAATGGCCGCAAGGGCGCCAATCCCCGGGGAGAGCGCTCGTCAAGCCCTGTGCGCCGATGGGTGTGGTCGGAATTCCCAGGTCGGCCGTTGGAGCTGGTTGTTGTGCACGATGACGTCGGCGTAGTCGGTTGGGCGGGCTGTGGCGAAGTAGAGCTGTTGGGCGGGGATGTAGCGGTTGCGCCAAGACCGTTCGATCTCAGCGGTGTCGGCAGTGGATCCGGTAGGCGCTGTGCCTCGGTCCCGGGCGCGATCCACCGTCTGCTCGAATGGGGTGGACACGAAGATGCGCAGGTCCCAACGGTCGACGAGTTCCGGGCGCAGGAGGAAGACGCCGTCGAAGAGCAGTACGGCGTCTGCGGAGGCGGTCGTGGTGGGCGGGGACGACGGGGCGTCGGCGTCCTTGTCGTAGACCGCGTGTCGGAACCTCCGGTCTCCGCCCGGGCCGAGCGGGTCGAGCAGGACCCGGCGCAGCGCGGCGTGGTCGTGGGCGTCGAAATAGCAGCCCTCGGCCGAGTACCGGCCGCGTCGGTAGCGCTGCGCACGGGGGAAAAGGAAGTCGTCGACGGTCGCGCGGATGACGTCGCGGTCCTGCACGCGCAGGACGTCGGCGAGCTCGTCGGCCAGCGTGGTCTTGCCTGCGGCAGGCGGCCCGTCGATGGCGACCCGCAGCGGATGCGCGGTCGTGGCAGAGCTGATCGCCTCGGCCAGCCTGCTGATCAGCTCGCCGCGAGTGCCTTGGTCCATTGCTGCCTCTCACGGTGTCCATACACGGCCTGGGGGGTGTCGTCCTGTGAGGGGGTCAGTCCAGCCCCAACCGCACCAGCGCCCGGGCGAAGGCGTTCTCCCCGCCGTAGCTCCACGGCAGCGCCGACGGCCGGTTGCCGACGAAGGCCAGGTGCTTGCGGGCGCGTTCGTGCTCGCCCGCCTCCAGCATCGCCCAGCCGAACAGGTTGTGGGCTTCCTTGTCGTAGGCGCGGACCCGGTTGGACTGGCCCCACTTGCTCTCCGCGGCCAGGACCTCGTCGCGGAACGGGCCGCGGAAGTGGCGGGCGTGCAGGCGGACGTAGGCCCAGGTGCTGCCCTCCTCGATGAAGCGGTCGCCCTCCTTGAGCAGGTACTCGGCGTGGGCGAGGGGGAGCATGGCGGCCAGCGGGCTGCCGGGTGGGGCCTTGGCGACGGTGTCCCTGGCGAACTCGAACATCTCCTCGTGGGAGCCGCCCCACTTGAGGGTGAGGGTCTGGAGCCGGGCGCAGTGGGCGGGGTAGGAGGTGGGGCAGCGCTTGGTGGCCTCGAGCCAGACCAGGTCGCGCTGGGCGGGGTCGAGTTGCATCCCGCGGGCGTAGCGCTGGAGTTCGACCCAGGGGGTGGCGTCGGCGGGGGCGAGCTTCGCCGCGGCCATCAGGGGGTCGCGGGCTTCGCGGAGGCGGGCGGTGAACAGGCGGAGGCGGTCGTCGCGGATGGTGTGGGCCCAGCCGTCGCCGCGGATTTCCCAGGCTTCGGTGATGAGGGTGGCGCCCAGCCAGAGGAGGGCGTCGGCGGCCTCGCCGGGGGGCAGGCCCTCGGCGATCATGGCGCGGATCTCGGTGGACTGGCCGATGGCGGCCTCGGCGAGGGCGCGCACCCGCTGGGTGCGCAGTTCGTGGTAGTCGCGGCACTCGCGCAGCAGCGCCTGCCCCGCCTTGCGGTGCCCGTCGCGCACGGCGTCCACGCCCGCGTCCAGGGCCATGTCGTCCCAGCAGCGGTCGAGCACCAGGGTGTCGGCGATCGCCGACACCGCTTCCCGCGCCTTCTTGCGGCCGAACAGTCCCATGCCCCCGAGGGTATCCACCCGCGCGGGTTAGGCTCGGGTCGTGCTCACGTTCCGCCGCGCCACCCCCGATGACGTACGGTTCCTGGTTCCCCTGGTGGAATCCGCCTACCGCGGCGACGCCAGCCGGGCGGGCTGGACCACCGAGGCGGACCTGCTCGACGGGCAGCGCACCGACCCCGGCGGGGTCCTGGAGGCGATCACCGACCCGGATGGTGCGGTGCTGGTCGGGGAGCGGGGCGGGCAGGTCGTGGTGTGCTGCCAGGTGGCGGTGGTCGACGGCGCGGGCTACTTCGGGTTGTTCGCCGTGTCGCCGGAGCACCAGGCAGGGGGCGTCGGCAGGCTCGCGCTGGCCGAGGCGGAGCGGGTCGCGGCGCGGGAGTGGGGGGTGTCGGAGATGCGGATGAAGGTCCTCACCGCCCGCGAGGAACTGATCGCCTGGTACGTCCGCCGCGGTTACGCCCGGACCGGGGAACTCTCCCCCTTCCCCTACGGCGACGTGCGTTTCGGCGTGCCCCGCCGCACCGACCTCGCCTTCGAGACGCTGGTCAAGCCGCTTCCGTCCTGATCAGACAGTGCGGGCGGGGTCGGCGGCCCCGGGCGCCGCCGCGCCCCGTGCGCGCGCGACAATGCGGTGGTGTCCGGACCCACGATCCACGACCACATCCGCGCCCACCTCGACCCCAGCGGCCACGGCCTGCTCCCCGGTGGCGCCGAGCTGCCGGACGAGCCGACCGGCGGGATCCGCTGGGCCTCCGGCGCCCGCGACGCCCGGCCGGTGCTCGGCCGGTTCGGGGCGGGCCCGGACGCGGGCGAGCTGGCCGGGCTGGTGGCCGACGCGCTGGGCGGCGATCCCGACGACCCCGGCGCCCCCGGGTACGCCGCGCTGTACGAGGCGCTGACCGCGGGCGCGGCCGAACCCGCCGGGGTCGCGCACCTGCCCTCGGGCCCGCTGCACGACCTGGGGGTGCGGCTGGTCACCGGGGCGCGGCACCGCGAACCGGTCCGCTTCGGCCTGGGCCTGCTCGGCGCCGACGACACCGAGCTGCTGCTGCTCATCGGCAGGCACGAGGAGTTCACCGGCGCCGCCGCGGCGACCATCGAGGCCACCCACGCCGACGCCGAGCCCGCGCTGCTGCGGCTGGCCGACGCGGTGACCGGGTGGGGGCGCATCGGCGTCGTCGAGCGGTTCGGCCCCGGCGCGGGGCCGGGGGTGCGGGACTGGTTGCTGCGCGGTGGTTTCCGCAACGCCGTGCTCGACGCCTACCTGGCCCACCGCGCCGCCACCGTGGGCGACCTGGCCGCCGCCCTGTCGGTGCCCACCGTCGACGGCGAGCTGCTGACCGCCGCCTGCGACATCGTCTGCGCCCTCCTCGACGGCGGCCCCGCGGCCACCCTCGACGACTACGCCGACGCGCCGCGCGCCCTCGCCGCGCTGCTCACCCACCTGGAGGCCCACCCCGGTGAGCTGCGGCACCTGGTGGCCCTGGCCCGCCTGGACGACTACCTGGCCGACGGCGGCTGGCCCGCCCGCTACCGGCGGCAGTGGACCATCGCCCGGCACGAGGCCCTGGTCCGCCGGGTCCGCGACCTGCTGGCCCGCCCGCACTGGCCCGCCCTGGTCGCGGGCGGCCTCACCCGCCCCATCACCTTCCACGACGCCCGCCAGGCCGCCCGCGCGCTGGACGTCGACACCTTCCCGGCCCTGCTCGACCACGTCCGGGCGGGGGCGGGCGACTGGCCGCTGCTGATGGCCGAGACGACCGCGGACCGGTTGCCCGCTGTCCTCGCCCTCGCCGCGGCGACCCGGCTGGCGCCCGCGGACCTGGACACGGTGGTCACCGCGCTGCGGGCGCACCCGGGCCACGGCGTCGACCTGGTGCTGGCGTCGCTGGCGTCCCCGGTCGGGCGCAACCGGGCGATGGCCGTGCGGACGCTGGTGGGCTGGGGGCCCGCGGCGTGGGCGGAGGCCATCCAGTCCGCCCTGCGCCGGGCGATCGCCGCCGAACCGGACCCCGCGCTGCGGGAGAGCATGGCCCAGCTCCTCACCGGCTGACCGTGTTGACGAACCCCCGGTCCGGCGGGTCTGCTGTGACCGTGTCGACCACCGAGTACCGCCAGAGCCGCTTCGTCCCGCCGCCCGGTGCCACCGAACTGCTCCTGGTGCGCCACGGCGAATCCGCGGCCGCCCGGCCGGACCGGCTGTTCCCGCTGGTTGACGGCCAGGGTGACCCCGAGCTGGCGCCGGACGGGGTGGTGCAGGCGCGGCGGGTGGGTGCGCGGCTGGCAGGCGCCGGGGTCGATGCGATCTACGTGACGAACCTGCGCCGGACCGCGCAGACCGCGGCGCCGCTGGTCGAGGCCACCGGGCTCGCGGCGGTCGTCGAGCGGGACCTGCGGGAGGTCCACCTGGGGGAGTGGGAGGGCGGGGCGCTGCGGTGGAAGGTCGCCGAGGGCGACCCGCTGGTGGCGCGGATGCGGGCGGAGCAGCGGTGGGACGTGATCCCGGGGGCCGAGGGGCTCGACGCGCTGCGGGAGCGGATCGGCGCGGCGGTGCGGCGGATCCACGCGGCGCAGCCGGGGCGGCGGGTCGCGGTGTTCACCCACGGCGGGGTGATCGCCCAGGTGCTCGCCGTGGCCACCGGCGCCGAGCCGTTCGCGTTCCTGGGCGCGGACAACGGTTCCCTGTCGCACGTGGTCGTCGACGGGGACTCGTGGCGGGTTCGGCGGTTCAACGACACGGCGCACCTGGCGGGTGATCTGTCCGTCGCGGGCGAGGCGCAAACCTGAGCTGCGTTCACCTGTCGCGGGTTGGGGTGCGCTCGGGGTGGGCTGGTGGTTGGGTCTGGGGCATGGGTCTTGATCAGTACCTGGACGGGTGGCGGCCGGGGGTGGTGCAGGTCGAGGACGGGCTCAGCGGGGCTCCCTCGGCCGCCTTCGCCGCCGCGCTGGACCAACCCGAGGTGAGGGGCGGGGCGCTGCCGCCGTTGTGGCACTGGTTCCACTTCCTGGAGTGGCCGCCGGGCGGGGCCCTGGGGGCCGACGGGCACCCGCTGGCCGGGCACTTCCTCCCACCCGTCCCCGACCGGCGGCGGATGATCGCCGGGGGCCGGGTCAGTTGGCGCGCGCCGTTGCAGCTCGGGCGGCGGGCCACCCGGGTGTCGGCCTTGCAAGGGGTCGAGGTCAAGCGGGGGCGCACCGGGGAGATGGTGTTCGTGACCGTGCGGCACGAGGTGGTGCAGGGCGGTGTGCTGTGCCTGGTCGAGGAGCACGACGTGGTCTACCGCAGCGGGGACGCCCGGCACCGGGCGTTCGAGCGCCCGGACCGCAGGGTGGAATCCGATTCGCCCTGGCAGCTCCGGTTGCACGCCGACTCCGTGCTGCTCTTCCGGATGAGCGCCCTGACGGCCAACTCCCACCGCATCCACTACGACGAGTCCTACGCGCGCGACGTCGAGGGCTACCCGGGCGTCGTGGTGCACGGGCCGCTGCTGGCGTTGCTCATGGCCGAGCTGCCCCGGCGCGCGGGGGAGAAGCTGGCGTCCCTGCGCTACCGCTTCAAGAAGCCCGTGTTCGCCGGGGACGAGGTGCTGGTCACCGGTGGACCGGACGGCGGGTTCGCGGTCGTCGGGGCGGGTATCCACGCCGAGGCGGAAGCGCGGTTCGGGCTGTGATGGGCGACCTGGACCCGGTGGAGCGCGACATCGTCGCCGCCGTGCGGGCGTTCGTGGACAAGGACGTCCGCCCGGTCGCCCGGGAGCTGGAGCACGCCGACGCGTACCCGGGAGAACTGATCGAGCGGATGAAGCGGATGGGGGTGTTCGGGCTCGCCGTGCCCGAGCCCTACGGGCAGGTCCGGGTGTCCACCCCGTGCTACGCCCTGGTCACCGAGGAACTGGCCCGCGGGTGGATGAGCCTGGCGGGCGCCATGGGCGGGCACACCGTCGTCTGCGACCTCCTGCGCCGCTTCGGCACCGACGAGCAGAAGGAGCGCTACCTGCCCCGGCTGGCGACCGGGGAACTGCGGGCCACGATGGCGCTGACCGAACCCGGCGGCGGCTCCGACCTCCAGGCGATCCGCACCACCGCCCGCCGGGACGGGGACGAGTACGTGGTCAACGGCTCCAAGACCTGGATCACGAACGCGCGGCGGGCGGGGCTGGTGGCGTTGCTGTGCAAGACGGACCCCCGGGCCGAGCCCGCGCACCGGGGGGTGAGCGTGCTGCTGGTGGAGAAGGTCCCCGGGTTCACCGTCTCCCGGGACCTGCCGAAGCTGGGGTACAAGGGGGTGGAGAGCTGCGAACTGTCCTTCGACGACGCTCGGGTTCCGGTTGGCGCCGTGCTCGGTGGGGTGGAGGGCAAGGGGTTCGGGCAGATGATGGCCGGGTTGGAGATCGGGCGGGTTCAAGTGGCTGCTCGGGCCACCGGTGTGGGGCGGGCGGCGTTTGACGATGCCTTGCGGTACGCGCAGGAACGGGAGAGCTTCGGCAAACCGATCTGGCAGCACCAGTCTGTGGGCAACCTCCTCGCCGACATGGCGACCAGGTTGACGGCTGCGCGGCGGCTCGTCCTGCACGCGGCGGCGCTGATCGATCGGGGGGTTCGGGCTGATCTGGAGGCTGGGATGGCGAAGTTGTTCGCCTCCGAGGCGGCCATGCAGATCACCATCGACGCGATCCGGGTGCACGGGGGGTATGGGTATTCGACGGAGTTCGATGTGGAGCGGTACTTCCGGGACGCGCCGTTGATGATCGTGGGGGAGGGGACGAACGAGATCCAGCGGGATGTCATCGTTCGGCGGCTGGTGGAGCGGGGTGGCTTGGACCAGCTCGGGCTGTGACTCCGGGAACTGCAGGCATCCGCTCTGGACCTGGCACCAGCGCGTGCCTGCGCGACTGTGCGAACCGCATCGCGGGAGAGGCGTGTCGATGCCCGTCGCCCGTCATGCTTTTGGCGGAGTATCGGGGGGTGAAATACCCGTTAGGGTGGTGGAAAGGAGTCACGGGATCGGGGTTCTCGGCCGGGTGATGGGTGCGCGTCATCTGTGGCTCCACCTTTTCGCGGTCCGGGTTCGTCGATCCTCTCGTGCGGAAAACCGGGAGGTTGCCATGGGAAGAATGCGGAACAGGATCGCATCCGCTGCCGCAGCGGGGGTGATCGCGGTGATCACCGCGGTCGGCGCAGCGCCCACTGCCTCCGCGACCGATCCGAGCAAGGCGCCTGCGGGTTACGCCGGTCCTTTTTCCTCCTGCTCGGGCCAACTCCTCCACCACATCCCCCTGGCGGGGACCACCGGGTATGTCAACGTCTGGTACTCGTCCGCGGGCAGCGGCACGTTCTGCGCGATGACCTTCGACAACCTCGCGGGCTCCCACCACACGGAGGTGATCCTGCGCCACGAGGACTGGGACACCCCCTGGTACGACTCCGGCGACTACACGACCTACGCCGGGGGGATCTACGTCTCGGGCATGAACACCCGCTGCGCCTGGGTGTGGGGCCGGGTGGTGGTCAACGGGGTCGACCACAACACCGGCTGGGTCTACATCTGCTGACGACCACGCCTCGGCAACACGATCGCCACCCCCGACCGAGCACGTCCACCCCCCGGGCACATCCCCGTGGCCGGGCCGCCGATTCGCAGGGCGGCTGCGCCGGTGGGACTGGTGGCCTGCCTTGTGGTCCGGGATGGCGGGCAGGGGTCAGCGGTCCAGGGCGGTGCGCAGCCGGGACAGCAGGTCCGAGCGGCTGGTGGCGCCCAGGCGGGCGCGCATGCGGGCCATGTGGTGCTCGACCGTCTTCGCGGAGATGAACAGGCGGTCGCCGATCTGCTTGTAGGTCAGTCCTTCCACGACCAGGGTGGCGACCTGGAGTTCTCGTTCGCTGAGGCGCGCGCCGACGCGGTCGGTTTCCTCCTGGGGTTGGCCCGCGGTGCCCTGGCCCTGGAGCATCCGGGCGCAGTCCAGGAGGGACAGCATGGCCTTGCGGTCGGAGGTGCGGATGGCGGCTTGGCCCGCCAGCCTTGCCGCGTCCCAGCACAGGCCGACCGCGTGCAGGCCGCGGGCCGCCGCCTCGACGGTGACCGGGTCGACCTCGCCGTCGAGGACGTGGCGCCAGCAGGTCGCCGCCGATGCCACCGCGGCGTGGAAGGGGCCCGCTGTGGCGTTGGCGGTCAGGGCCTCGGCGTGCTTGTCGGCGGCGGCGGGGTGTTCGGCGATGATCTCCGCGTGCAGGCAGGACCAGTGCAGCATGGTGGTCCACGCTGGTGGGTCGCCCAGTTGGTGCAGCAGGTCCCAGGCCTGGTCCAGGTGCGGGGCGAACCGCTCCCGGTCGCCGACCCTGGCCGCGGCGACGGCGAACTCGCCCAGGGGCAGCAGGGTGAACAGGTCGACCGGGTGGCGGACCACCGCCTCGTACGCCTGCTCCCAGGTGCGGCGCAGTGCCGCCAGGTCGCTGCCGCGGCGGGCGGTGCCGACGGCCAGCCCCACGGCGAACAGCCAGTCGCGCGGGGACAGGGGGGTGCCTGCCTGTGCCAGTGCTGCCGTGGCCTCGGTGCCGTCGCCGCGGACCATGGCTGACCAGGCGCCCAGGAGGCGGTGGCGGGTGGTCAGCAGGGCGCCGCCGACGCGGGCCGCGGTTGCGCGTTCCAGCAGTGGTTCGGCGAGTGCGCCCGCCCCGGTGTGCAGGGCCAGCAGGGCGCCCAGCGCGGCGGGGCTGTCCGGCAGCAGCACGTCGTGGCCGACCGGTTCCAGCATCTCCGCCGCCCGGACCACTGTGGACAGTGCGGCGGGGCCGGAGCCGTCCACCGAGGCCAGGATGCCGCGCGCCGCGGAGCTGACCGCGCCCGCGAGCAGGGTGGGTGGGCCGTCGGTCGCGGCGCGGTCGAGGGCCGCGCGGGCGTCGGTGAGCCTGCCGACGCCGACCAGGCCGATCGCAGCGAACGCCCCCTGGCCGGACCACTGGTACAGCTCGGCGCTGCGGGCCAGTTGGCCGCGGTGGGCCAGCGCGGCGGCGGCGACCCCCGCGGCGGCGGCCCGGCGTTCGCCGCCCGCCGTCGCCAGCAGCGCGTCGGCGCGGCGCAGTGCGCTGTCCAGGGCCCCGGACAGGG
>NZ_JAJCXD010000027.1:0-96985 GCF_021056305.1 Actinokineospora sp. PR83 | reverse complement strand
GCGGTCGGCCCCGCCGGGCCGGGCTGCGCAGGCCGGTCGCCGCCGTCGCCGTGTCCCTGCCCGCCGAGGCCGCCCCGCGCCCGGCGGGAGCCCGGCCGTCCCCGGTGCCGCGCCCCTCACCGGTGCCCCGCGACGGGTCCGGCCCGCCCCCCGCGCCGGACCTGGTGCTGGTCAGCGTCGACCGGGGCCGGGTGCTGCGGCAGATCCTGCTCGCGCCACCACTGCTGCTGCTCGTCGGCCTGGCGGCGCTGGCGCTGGTGGTGAACGCCGGGCGCACCGGCCTCGACCTGTCCGGTGGGCGCCTGCTGCCGGTCGGCGACCTCGGCCAGACCTGGTCGGAGTACGTCAGCACCTGGCACGGCGTCGCGGGCGGCACCGCCGCCCCGGCCCCCGCCGCGCTGGCCGCGCTCGGGCTGCTCGGCGCGGTCCTGGCGCCGTTCGGCGGGGTGCAGGCGGCGGTCGCCCTGCTGCTGCTGGCCGACCTCCCGCTCGCGGGCCTGAGCGCCTACCTCGCCACCCGCCGCGCGCCCGTGCGCCGCTGGGTGCGCGCGCTCATCGCCGTGGCCTACGCGCTGCTGCCCCCGGCCGCGGGCGCGGTCGCCCAGGGCAGGCTCGACGTGGTCGTGGTGCACCTGCTGCTGCCCCTGGTGACCTCCGGCGTCACCGCGCTGCTGGTGCGGCGGCGCACCGGCGCGGGCCCGTCGGCGTGGCTGTCGACGACCGCGGGCACCGCCCTCGGGCTGGCGGTCATCGGCGCGTTCTCCCCGCTGACGCACCTGCTGCTGGTCGTTGTGGCGCTGTCGGGGTTCGTGCTCGTCCCCGGCGCGGGCACCCGGCGCGGGGCGGCGCTGTTCCTGCTCGTGCTGATGCCGCTGGCGCTGCTGCTGCCGTGGCCCGCCGTGGTCATCCAGCACCCCGGCGTGCTGCTGCACGGGGTCGGCGCCCGGGTCGATGCCCCGGCCGCTTCCTGGACCGACCTGCTGTCGCTGACCGCGGGCGGGCCGGGGGCGTGGCCGGTCGTCGGGCTGGTGGTGCTGCTGGCGGTGCTGGTCGGGGTGGCCGTGCGACCGCTGCGCGGGGTGCTGCCCGGGCTCGGGTTCGCCCTCGTCGGCCTGGCCGCCCTGGTCCTGGTGCGGCTGGTGCCCGCGACCCCGCTGGGCGGGAACACCCCCACCCACGGCTGGGCGGGCGCACCGCTGCTGGTCATCGGCTGGGGTCTGCTGTGGGCGCTGACCGGGGTGTGCCGCACCGGCCGCGCGGGCCTGCGGCTGCCGTCGACCCCGGTCGTCGCGCGCACCCTCGCCGGGCTCGGCGCCGCCGGGCTGGTCGCGCTGGCCCTGAGCCCGGTCCTGGCCACCCCCGGCCCCCTCCGCGACGGCGGCGGCCCGCGCCTGGCCTCCACCCTGACCTCGGAGCTGGCCGCCACCCGCCGCTCCGTCGTGGTCATGGCCGCGAACGGCGAACCCCTGCGCCAGACCGCCGCCCGCCCGCCCCGCTTCGGCGACGACGACCTCGCCCCCACCCCGGCCGCGGCCACCCACCTGGCCACCCTGGACAGCGACCTGCGCGGCGACGACGTCGACACCGTCCGCGCCGCCCTGGCCCGCGCCGCCGCCTCGGGGGCCCTGTTCGTCGTCGCCCCCGACACCCCCACCGCCGACCGCCTGCGCGACCGCGGCGGCCAACTCCTCGCCGACGCCCCACCCACCTCCGACGGCCGCCCGGTCTTCCGCCTGCTGCTGCCCTCGGGCTCGGCCTACCTGCTCTCCCCCGACCTCGCCCGGCAGGCCCTCACCGGAACCCCACCACCCACCCTGCTGGACAACCCCGGCGTGGTGGGTGTCGAAGCCGCCCCGCCGTCGGTGGCCGTCCGCGTCTCCGACGGCCCCGAGGGCCGCCTCCTGGTCATCGCGGCCGAGGAGGAACCCGGCTGGACGGCCACCCTGGACGGCAGGCAGACCGGCATCAGCCGAGCCTGGGGCGGCCAGGTCGCCGTCACCGTCCCCACCCGGGCGACCGAGGTGCGGGTGGAACAGCCGACGGCACTGCGCGGGGTGCTGCTGCTGGTGCAGGGCGCGGTGCTGCTCTTCACGCTCCTCACCTCGATCCCCGGCCGCCGCCCCGAGGACTAGGTCCTGCCCCACACGAGCCCGGTCTTTTCGTGGGTGTGCCCGGCTGGGTGGATGTGCTTGGCCGGGGCCCCTACGGCGATCATGCGGCCCAGCGTGACAGGGTGGGGCTGAAGGGATGCCCCACCGCCCAGGCAGGCTTGCACATGATCGCCACCCCCGACCAAACACATCCACCCACCCGGGCAGGGGCGTAGCCGGGCCGCCGGTTGCGAGGGTGGCCGGTTGGCTGCCGAGCACATCCGCCCACCCGGGCAGAGGCGTAACCGGGCTGGCGGTTGCGAGGGTGGTTGCCCGCCGGGCATATCCGCCCACCCGGGCACCTGCATAGCCGGGCCTGCGGTTTTCAGGGTGGCTGGGCGGCTTTGAGAACGGGCCTGGACCGCCCCGCCGCTGCTCATCGGTGCCAGAGCAGCCCCCGAATCAATCCAAGCACCACCCACCGACGAAAACCGCCGCCCCGCCCGGAGTTGTCCACAGGCCCAGGGGGACCCCCGAAATCAAGTCAACCAGGGGCCACCGACAGAAACGGCTCCCTGGGGCGAAGTTGTCCACAGGCCCGGGGAGGCCTCGGGATCACTCCGACCGGCGGCCACCGACGGCAGGGCTGTGCGCTCCGGGACGTCCACAGGCCGGGCCGCCGGTCGGGTGCGGGGTCAGCCCTCGCCGTCGATCACGCCGGGGTCGAGGCCGAGGTAGGCGGCGACCTGCTCCACCAGCACGTCGTGCACCAGGTCGGCCAGGTCGCCGCCGTCCTTGGCCCTGGCCTCCAGCGGGCGGCGGTAGAGCACGATCCGCGCCCGGGTCGGCTGGCCGCGGCGGTCCACCCCGGCCGCCACCAGGCGGGCGAGCGGCACGCCGCTGTCGGCGAGGACCCCGTCGGGGGTGGCGGCGCCGGTCTCGGGGACCTCCGGCACGTCGTCCACCGCGACGTCGAGCTTGGTCAGCTCCGTGCGCCACCTGGCCTCGATGGGCTCCAGGGCGTCGAGCACCAGCGCGTCGAACTTCTCCGCGCGGGTGCTGGCGGCGGGCAGGGTCGAGGGGAAGAGGGGGCCGCGCAGGCCACGTCCGTGGCGGTCGCGGCTACGTCGTTCGCGGCGCCGGGATCCGCGGGCTGTCACCACGGGGAACCAGCGTACGCGGGTCGGCAGTTGCTCCGGTTGGGCGCTCCGGGGGCGTGTCGCGGGTGCACATGCGGTACCGGGCCGGGGGGAGGCGCTATCGTCACCATTTGTGCGGAGCGTGCGTCGGTGTTCACGAACCGGGTGTCTGAACCCGGCCGTCGCCACGCTGACCTACGCCTACGCCGAGTCGACCGCCGTCGTCGGGCCGCTGGCCACCTACTCCGAGCCGCACAGCTACGACCTGTGCGAGGAGCACGCCCTGCGGCTGACCGTGCCGCGCGGGTGGGACGTGGTGCGCCACGACGGGTCGTTCGCGCTGCCGGAGCCCTCCGTCGACGACCTGACCGCGCTGGCCGAGGCCGTGCGCGAGGCGGGCCGGGTCGACCGCCCGGTGGAGCAGCCGGACCCGGGCACCGGGAGCAGGCGCGGTCACCTCCGGGTCCTCCCCGACCCGGTCAACGACTGACCCGCGCCGGTAGGCTGCCGGGCGAGGACCACCGAACCCTGGGAGAACCCGTGCGCGACCTGTCCGGCGTCTTCAAGGCCTACGACATCCGCGGCGTCGTCGGCGAGCAGATCGACGCCGACCTGGTGCGGGCGGTGGGCGCCGCCTTCGCCCGGCTGGTCGGCGGGCCGACCGTCGTGGTCGGCCACGACATGCGCGAGTCCTCCCCCGGCCTGGCCGCCGCGTTCGCCGAGGGGGCCAACGGCGAGGGCGTCGACGTCGTCAACATCGGGCTGGCCAGCACCGACATGCTGTACTTCGCCTCCGGCAGCCTCGACCTGCCCGGGGCGATGTTCACCGCCAGCCACAACCCGGCCAAGTACAACGGGATCAAGCTCTGCCGCGCGGGCGCCGCCCCGGTCGGGCAGGAGTCCGGGCTGCGGACCATCCAGGCCGAGGTGGAGGCCGACACCCCCGGTTCGGGCAAGACCGGCTCGGTGGAGACCCGCGACATGCTCACCGGGTACGCCGAGTACCTGCGCGGGCTGGTCGACCTCTCCGGCATCCGCCCGCTCAAGGTCGTGGTGGACGCGGGCAACGGCATGGGCGGGCACACCGTGCCCACCGTCTTCGACGGCCTGCCGCTGGACGTCACCCCGATGTACTACGAGCTCGACGGCAACTTCCCCAACCACGAGGCCAACCCGCTGGACCCGAAGAACATCGTCGACCTGCAGGCGAAGGTCCGCGAGGTCGGCGCCGACATCGGCCTGGCCTTCGACGGCGACGCCGACCGCTGCTTCGTCGTCGACGAGAACGGCGACCCGGTGTCGCCGAGCGCGATCACCGCGCTGGTGGCGGTGCGCGAGCTGGCGAAGGACCCCGGCGGCACGGTCATCCACAACCTGATCACCTCGCACGCGGTGCCCGAGATCGTCGCCGAGCACGGCGGCGTCCCGGTGCGCACCCGGGTCGGGCACTCGTTCATCAAGCAGGAGATGGCCGAGACCGGCGCCATCTTCGGCGGCGAGCACTCCGCGCACTACTACTTCCGCGACTTCTGGAAGGCCGACACCGGGATGCTGGCCTCCATGCACGTGCTGGCCGCCCTCGGCGAGCAGCCGGGCACCCTGTCCGACCTGACCCGCGAGTACAACCGCTACGCCGCCTCCGGTGAGATCAACTCCACCGTGGACGACCAGGCCGGGCGGCTGGCCGCGATCAAGGCCGAGTACGGCGCCAGGGACGGGGTGACCCTCGACGAGCTGGACGGGCTGACCGTGCAACTGCCCGACGGCGCCTGGTTCAACCTGCGCGCCTCGAACACCGAACCCCTGCTGCGGCTCAACGTCGAGGCCGCCGACGACGACGCCGTGGCCGCGGTGCGCGACGAGGTGCTGGCGATCGTGCGGGCCTGACCGCGCCCGCCCGCCCCGCCCGCGACCCCACGAACCGGAGGAGGACCACCATGGCAGTCACCCTGGACCCGCAGCTGTTGGACATCCTCGCGTGCCCGTCCGACGACCACGCCCCGCTGACCGCGGGCACCCCGGACGACCCGGCCGCCGACGCGCTCACCTGCACCGAGTGCGGGCGGGTGTTCCGGGTCGACGACGGCGTCCCGGTGCTGCTGCTCGACGAGGCCACCGAGCCCCAGCCCGACGCGGACCACTGAGTTGACCTCCCTCCCCGACGACACCCTCCTCGACGACGCGGCGCGCATCTCCGCCGCCGACCCCGAGGGGCTGCTGCGCGCCGCAGCCGGAGCGGGCGCCCAGGTCCGCGCGACCGCCGACGCCGCCCGCGAGGCCGGTCTCGACCGGCTGACCGGGTTGCGCCCGCGCGCCCTGGTGCTGGTGACCAGCCCCGGCCTGGGTCCGGCGGTGGCCGGGCTGCTGGCGGCGCTGCTGCCCGCCTGCCCGGTGCCGGTGCTGCTCGCCGACGAGGTGCCCGGCTGGATCGGCCCGCTGGACGTGGTCGTCGCGCACACCGACGACCCCGGCGACCACCTGCTGGCCCGCGGTGTCGACCGCGCGGGCCGCCGCGGCGCCGCCGTGGTGCTCACCGCCCCCGCCGAGGGCCCGGTGGCCGCGGCCGCCGCGGGCAACGCGGTCCTGGTGGCGCCCCGGATGCCGGTGCGCCCCGGGTTCGGCTTCGCCACCGCCTACACCGCGGGCCTGCTCGCGCTGTCCACCCTCGGCCTGCTGCGGGTCGACCTGGACGCGATGGCCGACGAGCTGGACCGCGAGGCCGAGCGGGCGCACCCGAACCACGAGTCGTTCGTCAACCCGGCCAAGGCGCTGGCGCTGCGGCTGGCCGAGCACACCCCGCTGCTGTGGGGGCTCGACCCGGTGGCCACCGCGGTGGCGGGCAACGCCGCGCAGGCGCTGGCCACCCACACCGACCTGGTCTGCGACGTCGCCGACTACCAGCAGGCGATGAGCCGCACCGCCCTGCACCGGGCCGCGGTCCGGGCCACCTCCGGCGGCGACATCTTCGCCGACCCGGACGACTTCGACGGCCCGGCCACCGCGCCACCGCGGGTGCTGCTGCTGGCCGTGCGCGCCGACCCGGGCGACCCGGCCCGCAGGTTGGCCGCGGAAACCCTGCCGGGGGCCGACCTGATCGACCCGGCGGAGGAGATCACCGCCGCCGACGAGCCCACCAGGGCCGCGGTGCTGGCCCTGCGCTTCGACCTCGCCGCCCTCTACCTCGGCCTGGCCGCGGGGACGGCGGGCGGTTCCGGACGGTACGCACCCGCGACGGCCTAGCCGCGGCGCAGCCGCGGCGGGTCGGTCGGGTGCAGTGAGGGAGTTGAAGGTCTGTGGAGCTGCTGCGCAACGCCGTGCGCCCGTACGCGTGGGGATCGCGCACCACCCTCGCCGAGCTGCTGGGCAACCCCTCGCCCGCCCCGCACCCGGAGGCGGAGCTGTGGATGGGCGCGCACCCCGGCGACCCGTCGCGGGTGGTGGACCCCTCCGGTGCCGAGCGGTCGCTGCTGGAGCGCATCGACGCCGACCCGGTGACCGAGCTGGGCGCCGACACCGCCGCCCGCTGGGGCAACCGGCTGCCGTTCCTGCTCAAGATCCTCGCCGCCGAGGAACCGCTGAGCATGCAGGCGCACCCGTCGGCCGCGCAGGCCGCCGAGGGCCACGCCCGCGAGGAGGCGGCGGGCATCGCCAGGGACGCGCCCAACCGCAACTACCCCGACCCCACCGCCAAGCCGGAACTGGTGTGCGCGCTCACCGAGTTCCACGCCCTGGCGGGCTTCCGCGACCCGGTCCGCACCCTGGCGCTGCTGGAGGCGGTGCGCACCCCGGGCCTGGCGCCGTACGCGGACCTGCTCGCCGGGCAGCCCGACTCCGGTGGCCTGCGCGCGCTGTTCACCATGTGGATCACCCTGCCGCAGACCGCCCTGGGCAACCTGCTGCCGGACCTGTTCGACGCCTGCGTCCGGCACGTCAAGGACCACGGCGAGTTCGCCCTGGAGTGCCGCACCGTCCTGGAACTGGGCGAGTCCTACCCCGGTGACGCAGGCGTGCTGGCGTCCCTGCTGCTCAACCGGCTGGTCCTGGGCCCCGGCGAGGCGATCTACCTGCCCGCGGGCAACCTGCACGCCTACCTGCGCGGCACGGCGGTGGAGATCCTGGCCAACTCCGACAACATCCTGCGCGGCGGCCTGACCCCCAAGCACGTCGACGTGCCGGAACTGCTGCGGGTGCTCGACTTCACCTGCAACGACATGCCGGTCACCACCGGGGAGGACCGGGGCAGGCTGCGCGTCTACCGCACCGAGGCCCCCGAGTTCGAGCTGTCCCGGGTCACCTGGGCCGGGTCCGACCGCGACGAGGTGGCGCTGCCCGGCGGCACCCCGCGCATCCTGCTCTGCTGCGCGGGCACGGTGGTCGTCCGCGACGGCGAGCGGGAGCTGACCCTGAGCCCCGGCCGCTCCGCCTGGGTCCCGGCCGCCGACCCCGACCTCCTCGCCCGGCCGTCCGGCGACGGCGAGGCGCACCTGTTCGTCGCCACCACCGGCACCGACGCGCCCTCGCACGGCGAGCGGTGACCCCGGTGGCCTAGGCTCTCCCCGAAATCGGACATCGACGAACACCAAGGGAGCCACCGTGTCAGCAGGGGGTAGCACCAAGGCCATCCTCGCCGCACTCGCCGCGAACGCGGGCATCGCGGTGGCGAAGTTCGCCGGCTTCCTGGTCACCGGGTCGTCGTCGATGCTGGCCGAGTCGGTGCACTCGGTGGCCGACACGTCCAACCAGGGCCTGCTGCTGCTGGGGCAGAAGACCTCCCAGCGCAAGGCGACCAAGGAGCACCCGTTCGGCTTCGGCCGCGACCGGTACTTCTACTCGTTCATCGTGGCCCTGATGCTGTTCACCCTGGGCTCGGCGTTCGCGCTGTACGAGGGCATCCACAAGGTCACCCACCCGGAGCCGCTGACCTCCCCGATCGTCGCGGTGCTCATCCTGGTGGTCGCCATCGGCCTGGAGAGCTACTCCTTCGCCACGGCCATCACCGAGTCGAAGAAGGTCAAGGGCGACGCGACCTGGTGGGGCTTCATCCGCCAGTCCCGCACCCCCGAACTCCCGGTCGTGCTGCTGGAGGACGCGGGCGCCCTGCTCGGCCTGGTGCTCGCCCTCGCGGGCGTCGGCCTCGCGGTCCTCACCGGCGACCCGGTCTGGGACGGCGTCGGCACCATCTCCATCGGTGTCCTGCTCGGCATCATCGCCGTCATCCTCATCGTGGAGATGAAGTCCCTGCTCATCGGCGAGGGCTCGACCGACGCGGAACTGGCCAGGATCGAGGACGAGCTGGCCACCGGCAAGGTCGAGCGCGTCATCCACATCCGCACCCAGTACATCGGCCCCGACGAACTCCTCGTCGCCGCCAAGATCGCCCTGCGGCCCGGCCTGCACATGGACGACGTCGCCCAGGCCATCGACGACGCCGAGGCCCGCATCCGCGCGGCCATCCCCACCGCCCGGCTGATCTACCTGGAGCCGGACCTCTACCGCACGCCCGCCACCCCCTGACCCGGCCAGCCGCGAAGCGCGAGCCCCGACCATCCCGCTGGGTCGGGGCTCGCGCCTTGTCCGCCCCCGGTCCGCGGTGCCGGTCTTCAAGCGGAGCGCCCGCGGCGGCGCTAGCCTCCCTGGACCGGACAACACCGAACCAGGAGGTGGGCCTTGGCGGGGAATGGTCTGTGGCGCACGAAATCGATCGAACGGTCCATCGCCGATACCGACGACCCGGACACCAAGCTCCGCCGCAACCTCTCCACCTGGGACCTGACGGTCTTCGGGGTCGCGGTGGTCATCGGCGCGGGCATCTTCACCCTCACCGCCAGGACGGCCGGTGACTTCTCCGGCCCGTCGGTCTCCGTCGCCTTCGTCATCGCCGCGGTGGCCTGCGCCCTGGCCGCCCTCTGCTACGCGGAGTTCGCCTCGACGGTCCCCGTGGCGGGCAGCGCCTACACCTTCTCCTACGCCACGTTCGGCGAGTTCGTCGCCTGGATCATCGGCTGGGACCTCATCCTCGAACTCGCCGTCGGCTCGGCCGCCGTGGCGAAGGGCTGGTCCACCTACCTCAACACGGTCATGGGCTACCTGTTCGGCTTCGACCCGGACCGCACCAACGCCACCGTCCTCGACCTCGGCCCGATCACCGTCGACTGGGGCGCGCTGCTGCTGGTGGGCGTGATCGTGGCCCTGCTCGCGGTGGGCACCAAGCTGTCCTCGCGGGTGAGCATGGTGATCACCGGGATCAAGGTCGCCATCGTGCTGTTCGTGATCGTGCTCGGCCTCTTCTACGTCAAGGCCGCCAACTACACCCCGTTCGTCCCGCCCGCGGAACCGGCCGCGGCGGGGCAGTCGGGGGTCGAGCAGTCGCTGCTGTCGTTCCTGTTCGGCAGCGGTGGCAGCTCCTTCGGCGCCTTCGGGTTGCTGGCTGGCGCGTCGCTGGTGTTCTTCGCGTTCATCGGCTTCGACATCGTCGCCACCACCGCCGAGGAGACGAAGAACCCGCAGCGGTCGGTGCCGCGCGGCATCCTCGGTTCGCTGTCGATCGTGACCGTCCTCTACGTCGCGGTGTCGCTGGTCGTGGTGGGCATGGTCAGCTACACCCAGCTCGCCACGGTGAACCCGGACGGCAGCGAGAGCAAGAAGACGCTGGCCACCGCGTTCTCGGCCAACGGCGTCGACTGGGCGGCGCAGGTCATCTCGATCGGCGCGCTCGCGGGCCTGACCACCGTGGTCATGGTGCTGATGCTGGGGCAGATCCGGATCGTCTTCGCCATGGCCCGCGACGGGCTGCTGCCGCGCGGGCTGGCGAGCACCGGCGGCAAGGGCATCCCGATCCGGGCGACCCTGGTCGTCGGCGGGCTCATCGCCGTCGCGGCGACCTTCTTCGAGGCGGACAAGCTGGAGGAGATGGTCAACGTCGGCACGCTGTTCGCGTTCATCCTGGTGTCGGCGGGCGTGGTCGTGCTGCGCCGCACCCGCCCCGACCTGCCGCGCGCGTTCAAGGCGCCCTGGGTCCCGGTCGTGCCGGTCCTGGCGATCCTCGCCTGCGCGTGGCTGATGCTGAACCTGACCGTGCTGACCTGGCTGCGGTTCGTGGTGTGGATGGCGCTCGGCGTGGTCATCTACTTCGTCTACAGCAGGCGCCACTCGGTGCTGGGCAAGGACCCCGAGGGCGCCGGGGCGGCGGGTTCGCCCGCGCAGCCGGGGGAGTCGGGGAAGTAGCATCGCCCGCGTGCCGCTGCTCTGCCTCGACGTCGGGTCCACCTGGACCAAGGGTGCCCTGGTGTCCGGGGCTGGGGAGCTGCTCGGCACCGCGCAGCACGCCACCACCGCACCGGAGGTGCTGCGCGGTGTCGACGCCGTGGCCGCGGCCCTCGAACCGGGAACCGCCGCGCGAACGGCGGACCCCGGAGCGGGCTCGTCGCGCACCACTGGGCAGGCGGGTGGGGTGCCGGTCCTGCTCTGCTCCTCCGCCGGGGGCGGTCTGCGGCTGGCGGTCGTCGGCCAGGAGCGGCTGGTCAGCGCCGAGGCCGGGCACCGGGTGGCGCTCTCGGCGGGCGCCAAGGTCGTGCACGTGTCCGACGGCGAACTCGACGGCGCGGGCCTGCGCGCCCTCCGCGCGGCCGCCCCGGACGTCGTCCTCCTCGTCGGCGGCACCGACGGCGGCGATCAGCGCACCCTGCTGCACAACGCGTCCAGGCTCGCCGCCAACCGCGTCCGCGTCCCGATCGTCCTCGCGGGCAACACCGCCGCCCGCGCCGAGGCCCTGACCCGGCTCGCCGGTCGCACGGTCGTGGTGACCGACAACGTCCTGCCCGACATCGGCGAACTCGCCCCCGCCCCGGCGCGCGCGGCGATCCGCGAGGTCTTCCTGCGCCACGTCATCGGCGGCAAGTCCCTCTCCCGCGGTCCCCGCTTCCGGCGGCTGGTCCGCGCGGTGACCCCCGACGCGGTCCTCTCCGGGGTCTCCCTGCTGGCCTCGGCCACCGACGACACCGGCGCCGTGCTGGTCGTGGACGTCGGCGGGGCCACCACCGACGTCTACTCCGCGGTGTCCACAGTGGATGCCCCGGCGGGCGCGGTCGGGCTGCCCACCGACCGCCGCACGGTCGAGGGCGACATCGGCATGCGCTGGTCGGCTCCCGGGGTGGTGGCCGCCGCCACCGCCGACCGCCTGATCGGGGAAGCCGACGGGCTGGCCGCGGCCGCCGCCACGCGCGCCGCCGCGGTCGACTGGGTCCCGTCCACGCCAGAAGAGTCCGCTGTGGACCTGCAACTCGCCGCCCTGGCCGCCCGGATCGCCCTCCGCAGGCACATCGACGCCACCGACGGCCGGTTCGGCCCCCGGGGCATCGGGCTGCTCGTCCTCTCCGGCGGGCCCTTCCGGCACGCGGAATCCGTGGCGGACGTGGAGGCCGCCCTCCGCTCGGACCCCGCCCTGCGCCCCCACCTGCGCACGGCGGCGGTCGCGGTGGACACCGACTACGTCCTCGCCCCCGCGGGCCTGCTCGCCGAGGCGGGCCACCGGTCCGCCGCCGAACACCTGCTCACCACCCGCCTGCTCACCGCCCACCCACACTGAGCCCACGGCGCAGGCCGGTCAGGCGGGCGGGGTGGGCTCCCGCTTCGGCGGCCAGGACAGGCCGCCCGACGCCGGGGCCTCCGGGTCCAGCGCCGCCGCCATCGCCACCGCGCGGTCCCACTCGGGGTCGGCCGGGTAGTCGGTGTGCGCGAGGGTGCCCGGCGCCCAGCGGCGGCCCGCCACGGGCCCGCGCATGGGGTCCGGCAGCCAGTGGTCGCCGCCGAGCACCAGCGCCCCGTGCGGGGACACCGACGCCGCCGGGAGCGGGCCCTCGGTGCCGTCGGTGCGGAAACCGGTGCCCAGCAGCCTGCCGTCGCACACCTGGCGGTTCCACGTGGTCACCGCGCCGCCGATCGGGTCCGTGCCCCGGCACAGCGCCCGCCACCGGCCGCCCAGGCCGCCCGACAGGTGCGCCAGGCCCCGGTGCGACACCACGGCCGGGAAGGCCCTCGGGTACGCCCACTGCAACTGCGACCCCGCCGTCACGATCCCCAGCCTGGCCGCGGCGGCGGGCTCCAGCGCGCCGAGCAGCCGGGCCGCGGCCACCGCGACCAGCAGGCTCCCCTGGCTGTGCCCGGTCAGCACCACCCTGGTCGACGGGTCCCTGAGGTGCTCCGCGGCGCGCGCCGCCAGTTCCGGGACCACCTTCAGCGCGTAGCAGGGCGGCACGGCCGGGTGCGACTCGCGCGGCCAGAACGACGCCAGGTCCGCGATCACGCCCAGCCTGCGACCCGCCTCCGGCTGCCGCGCGGCGTCGTACACCGCCTTGAGCAGCGCCCCGGCCAGCGCGCCCAGCGCCAGCACCCCGAACGCCGACAGCGGGTCGGTCCACGGCGGTGGTGTGAAACCCGACACGCGCAGCGCGATCACCGCGACCGCGCCCGCCACCAGCACCGCCGACACCGCGAGCACCACCCGGTGCAGGTTGCGCCGCTGCCAGCCCGCCACCCGCCACGCCTTCAGCGCCGCCGCGGCCTCCGGGCGGCCCGCGTGCAGCAGGCCCGCCTCCGCGTAACCGGACCCGCGCAGCAGCCGCACCACCGCCACCACCAGCATCGGGACCGCCACCACCACGCCCAGCGCCGCCGCCGCGCCCCACAGCAGCGCCACCGGCTCGTAGCCCGCGGGCAGCCGGGTGCCGACGCCGATCAGCCGACCCACGGCGATCGCCAGGCCCACGCCGAAACCACCGCCGAGCAGCACGCCGAACGCCAGCACCGGCGCGGCCATCCAGCCACCCGCCCAGGGCCGCAGCTCCCTCGGCTCACCGGCCCAGGTCCGCCGGGCGATCAGCGCCGCGGGCACCAGCAGCACGCCCACCAGCACCACCACCCCGAACAGCGCCACCGCCACCAGTTCCACCGTCGGCCCGGTCCCGGTCACCGCGGCGGGCATCGGCGACATGACCGCCCCGACCGCCACCACCAGCGCGCCCGCGACGACCAGCAGCACCCGCCGCGGCCACCGCCCCAGTGCCCCGCGCAGCGCCCGGCCCACCCGGCTGTCCCCGGCCCCGCGCGGGTCGTCGAGCAGCAGCACCGCCAGCAGGCACAGGCCCAGCAGGGCCAGCGCCAGCAGCCGCAGCACCCGCGCCACCGGCCCGTCCGGCTGGTGGAAGGGGCCGCCGACGGCCAGCAGCGCCACCGACGCCAGCGCCGTCACCAGGTGCAGCGCCCGCAGCGCCGGGGTGTCCGGGTCGGCGACGAGCCTGCCGCCGGGCAGGTCGCTCTCGGTGGGCCGCACCTGCGCGCCCGGCCGCCACGACACCGTCGAGATCCGGTACAGGACCAGGACGAACAGCAGCGCGGGCAGCAACCCCACGACCTGGCGGAAGGGGTAGGCCGAACGGACGCTGCCGGGCACCCAGGTCAGGCAGTCCGCGCCCGGCGCCAGGCACTGCGTCGCCAGCAGGTCGAGGGTGACCACGGTCGACTGGGTGATCAGCAGCGCGGTCAGCAGCAGCGCCGCGAGCCGCACCAGCGAGCGGTTGACCGCGGCGAGCACCCGCCCGCCCCGGTGCCCGGAGGGGACCGGGGGCAGCATCCAGTGCGCCATGTTGGCCAGCGAGAACGGGAACAGCAGCGCCCAGGCGGCCTTCGCCCAGCCGCCGGAGGTCATGGCGCTCCACACATACCCCTCGACCACCCGGGGCACGGACCTACCCTCCGCGCGCAGCACCGGACCCGGTGCGGGACGCTGGAGCCGATCCGCCGGGCGGACCAGCCGACCGACGCCGTCACCCGCGACGTCCACCGCGGCGACGGCGCCGACCAGCGACTCCGCTCCGGTGCCCAGGACGCCGTGCACGCGGAGCTCGACCACCCGCGTGTCCGATCCGGTGAGCAGCACGTTTCTCCCCAGGTCGCCGATCCGCCGGGCGCTTGCGCCCGCATTGCGTCCATGGTCCACGCTGGTCGGGCGCGGATCACCCGTTTCGGCCGATCCCTGCCCACGGACCGCGACGGTAGTGTTCGGCAGGAAACTGAGTCTGGAGGATTTACCCGATGACCGCAGAAGACACGCGGACCACGACCGGGGAGCGCTTCGCGCAGACCCTCAACGGCGTCGACTTCGCTGTGGCGGACCTCTCCCTGGCCGAGTTCGGCCGCAAGGAGATCCGCCTCGCCGAGCACGAGATGCCCGGCCTGATGGCTCTGCGCCGCGAGTACGCCGAGGTGTACCCGCTCAAGGGGGCGCGCATCTCGGGCTCGCTGCACATGACCGTCCAGACCGCGGTCCTGATCGAGACCCTGGTCGCGCTCGGCGCCGAGGTGCGCTGGTGCTCGTGCAACATCTTCTCCACCCAGGACCACGCGGCCGCGGCCGTCGTCGTCGGCCCGCACGGCACCCCGGAGGAGCCCAAGGGCGTCCCGGTGTACGCCTGGAAGGGCGAGACGCTGCCGGAGTACTGGTGGGCCACCGAGAAGATGATGACCTGGCCCTCCGGCGGCGGCCCGAACATGATCCTCGACGACGGCGGCGACGCCACGCTGCTGGTCCACAAGGGCAAGCAGTACGAGGCCGCGGGCGTCGTCCCGAACGCCGAGGACAACGACCCGGAGGAGTGGGGCATCATCCTGGAGACGCTGCGCGCGTCCCTGGCCGCCACCCCGGACAAGTGGACCAAGATCGCCGACGGCATCCGCGGCGTCACCGAGGAGACCACCACCGGCGTGCTGCGGCTCTACCAGCTCGCCGCCGCCGGTGAGCTGCTCTTCCCGGCGATCAACGTCAACGACTCCGTCACCAAGAGCAAGTTCGACAACCGCTACGGCATCCGCCACTCGCTGGTCGACGGCATCAACCGCGGCACCGACGTGCTCATCGGCGGCAAGCTCGCCGTGGTCTGCGGCTACGGCGACGTCGGCAAGGGCTCGGCGGAGTCGCTGCGCGCCCAGGGCGGTCGCGTCGTCGTCACCGAGATCGACCCGATCTGCGCGCTGCAGGCGCTGATGGACGGCTACGAGGTCCGCGCACTCGACGAGGTCATCGAGAAGGCCGACATCGTCATCACCACGACCGGCAACAAGGACGTGGTGACCGCCGACCACATGGCCAGGATGAAGCACCAGGCCATCCTCGGCAACGTCGGCCACTTCGACAACGAGCTGGACATGGCGGGCCTGGCCCGGCACCCCGGCGTCACCCGGATCAACATCAAGCCGCAGGTCGACGAGTGGGTGTTCAAGGACGGGCACTCGATCATCGTGCTGTCCGAGGGCCGCCTGATGAACCTGGGCAACGCCACCGGCCACCCGTCGTTCGTGATGTCGAACTCCTTCTCCAACCAGGTGATCGCGCAGGTCGAGCTGTTCACCAAGCGCGAGGAGTACGACAACGAGGTCTACCGCCTCCCGAAGAAGCTGGACGAGAAGGTCGCCCGCATCCACGTGGAAGCGCTCGGCGGCACCCTCACCAAGCTGACCAAGGAGCAGGCCGAGTACATCGACGTCGACGTCGAGGGCCCGTTCAAGTCGGAGCACTACCGCTACTGATCCCAGTGGCCCAGTCTGCCCCGGCACGCAACCCGCGTGCCGGGGCAGACGTCTGTAGGGGTGCCCCCACCTGCGGGGTGTAACACCCGGGACCGTCGGAACGATCTTGGATAGTTCTGGCGCGCGCAGGGGGCGCGTCAGTGCCGGTGAGCCGCCCCGGGGGGTGGGAACTGGGGGGCGCCGGGGGCGGTGCCACCGTCAGAAGAGAGGGGAGACTCTTTTGACGGCAGCACCGCCCCCGGTTCCACTGTTCCCCCCGGCCCCGCCGAGGTGCGGCACGGCTCAGCGCGAAACGACGCCATGGGTATGGTCGCCGCGTGGGCCGACTCATCGTGATCGAGGGCTTGGACGGCGCGGGCAAGCGCACCCTGGCCGACAAGCTGACCACCGCGTTCACCCACGCGGGCGCGACGGTCACGGGCATGGCCTTCCCCAGGTACGAAACCTCCACCGAGGCCGAAGTCATCCGCGACGCCCTCTACGGCCACATGGGCGGCCTGGGTGAGGAGGTCTACGGCATGGGCATCCTCTACGCCCTGGACCGCCACCACGCCCGCGAAGACCTGATCACCGCCCTCACCACCCACGACGTCCTGCTCCTGGACCGCTACGTCGCCTCCAACGCCGCCTACGGCGCCGCGCGCGAGCACGAGGGAGCCCACGGCCCGTTCGTGGAGTGGGTGCACGCCACCGAGATCGAGCGCTTCGGCCTCCCCGTGCCCCACGCCCAACTCCTGCTCCGCGTCCCCCCGCAACTCGCCGCCCAACGCTCAACGGCCCGCGAACGCACCGACCCGGCCCGCCCCCGCGACACCTGGGAAACCGACGACGACCTGCAAACCAGGGTCGGCGAGGTCTACGAAGAACTCGCCGAAGCCAACTGGCTCTCCCCCTGGCACGTCATCGACGGCACCACCCCCACCGACATCAACACCCTGGCCGCCACCCTCCTCACCCCCTGACCCCAAACCGCAGGCCCAGCAGCCAGCCACCCAAACCCCACCGGCGCAGCCGCCAACCACCCCGCCAGCCACCAGCCTGGCGGCCAGCCGCCCAACCCCACCGACGCAGCCACTGACCACCCCGCCACCGCCGCCCCAGCGACCGGCCACCCCGAACCCCACCGCGCGCAGCCGGCAACCACCCCTCAAACCGCCGGCCCGGTGATCAAAGGCCCGGGTGGGTGGATTTGCTTGGGTGGGGGAAGCGATCATGTGCAAGCCTGCCTGGGCAGTGGGGCACTCTTTTCGCCCCACTCGGTCACACCGGGCACATGATCGCTGTAGGGGCCCCGCCCAAGCAGATCCACCCACCCGGGCACCCCGGCGAAAATCCCGGGCTTGTAAACACAGCCACGGCCCGCGCAGACCCCGCCCGCGCAGACCCCGCCCGCGCAGACCCCGCCCGCGCAGACCCCGCCCGCGCAGACCCCGCCCGCCCGGGGGCTGACCGCCCTTTTCAGCGTATCGACCCCTGACCAGCCAAAACAACCCCAGCCACCAGCCTGTGGATCACCAACGGGGGATGTGGACAACCCCACCGAACCCCCTACAGCGCCCCCACCACGTCCGCCCCCCACCGCGAGATCTCCGCCTCGATGTCCAGCGCCCGAGGCGCCCCCGGCACCGCCATCTCCGCGGTGACCCGCTCCCGCGGCACGAACCACGACACCTCGAACTCCACCCCGTCCGGGTCCTTCGCGTACAGCGACTTCGACACCCCGTGGTCCGACGCCCCGACCAGCGACCCGGCGGCGGTCAGCACCCTGGCGAACTCGGCCAGTTCCGGCAGCGTCCGCACCGACCAGGCCAGGTGGTACAGCCCGACCTGCCCGGCCACCGGTCCGACGGCGTCCGCCCCGACCCGGAACAGCCCCAGGTCGTGGTCGTTGTCGGAGTCCGCCGCGCGCAGGAACGCCGCCTGCCCGGGGAACTCGGTCACGACCCGGAAGCCGAGCAGGTCGCGGTAGAAGGCCACCGACCGGTCGACGTCGCGGACGTACAGCACGGCGTGGTTGAGCCTGCGGATGCCCATCGGGTGCTCCCCTCGAAGTGGTTCAAAATTCAACAGTACCTGATCGGGGGGACGCGCACGCACAGAGCGTGCACAGTGCGACGATGTGACCATGAAGGCACGTGTGCTGGTAGTGGACGACGACCCGGCTCTGGCCGAGATGCTGACCATCGTGCTCCGCGGCGAGGGTTTCGACACCGCCGTGGTGGCCGACGGGTCGCGCGCTCTACCCGCGCTGCGGGAGCTGAAACCCGACCTGGTGCTGCTGGACCTGATGCTGCCCGGGATGAACGGGATCGACGTCTGCAAGGCCATCCGCGGCGAGTCCGGCGTACCGATCGTCATGCTCACGGCCAAGAGCGACACCGTCGACATCGTGCTGGGCCTGGAGTCCGGCGCCGACGACTACGTGGTCAAGCCGTTCAAGCCCAAGGAACTGGTCGCCAGGGTGCGGGCCCGGCTGCGCCGCACCGAGAACGAGCCCGCCGAGACCCTCGGCATCGGCGACCTCACCATCGACGTCCCCGGGCACGAGGTGACCCGCGACGGCCGGGCCATCCAGTTGACCCCGCTGGAGTTCGACCTCCTGGTCGCCCTGGCCCGCAAGCCGCGCCAGGTGTTCACCCGCGAGGTGCTGCTCGAACAGGTCTGGGGCTACCGGCACGCGGCCGACACCCGCCTGGTCAACGTGCACGTGCAGCGCCTGCGGTCCAAGGTCGAGCGCGACCCGGAGCACCCGGAGGTCGTGCTGACCGTCCGCGGCGTCGGGTACAAGGCGGGCCCGCCGTGACCGGGGCGGGCCGGGTGGCCGCACTCCTCACCCGGCTCGCCGCCGCCCTCGGCCGCCTCGTCGCCGCGGGGCGGCGGCGATCGGTCGTGTTCAGCGAACTCTGGCGCCGCTCGCTGCAGCTACGCGTCGTCGTCAGCACCCTCGCGCTCGGTTCCGCCGTGGTGTTCGTGCTGGGCATCGTGCTGCAGAACCAGATCACCGGCCAGCTCCTGGGCACCAAGGAAGAAGCCGCGATCCAGCAGACCAGGGCCGCGGTCGGGATCGCCGAGCGCGAGCTGCTCGGCACCAGCGAGGACTCCGAGGTCCTGCGCAACCGGCTGACCAGCGCCCGCAACCGGCTGACCAGCTCGTCGCCGGACAGCTCCGCGGGCGCCTTCGAACCGGTGCTGGTCAACGACGCCCCCGGCATGTCCCGCGACCAGGTCAGCTACGCGGGCGACTACGACGCGGTGCCGCAGTCGCTGCGCGAGTTCGTGCTCCGGCCGACCCGGCCCACCGCCACCCAGATCCACACCGTGGAGCGCCCCAGCGGGCCGATCACCTACCTGATCGTCGGCACCCCGATCAACACCGCGGGCAGCGGCCGGTTGCAGATGCAGCTCTACATGCTCTACCCGCTGACCGCCGAGCAGACGACGATCAGCGCCGAGCAGAACACCCTGCTCGTCGGCGGCCTGGTGCTGTTGCTGCTGCTGGCGGGCATCACCAACCTGGTCACCCGGCAGGTGGTGCTGCCGGTGCGCCGCGCCGCCCGGGCCGCCGAGCGGTTCGCCGACGGCGAGCTGGACGAGCGGATGGTGGTCGCGGGCGAGGACGACGTGGCCCGGCTGGCCCAGTCCTACAACGAGATGGCCGAGAGCATCCAGCGCCAGATCCGGCAGCTCGAGGAGTTCGGCCAGCTCCAGCGCCGGTTCACCTCCGACGTCTCGCACGAGCTGCGCACCCCGCTGACCACCGTCCGGATGGCCGCCGACGTGCTGCACGCCTCCCGCGCGCAGTTCCCGGCCGGGCTGTCGCGCTCCACCGAGCTGCTGGTCGACGAGCTGGACCGGTTCGAGACGCTGCTCGGCGACCTGCTGGAGATCTCCCGGCTGGACGCGGGCGTGGAGGAACTGGTCTCCGAGTACGCCGACCTGCGCGCCATCGCCCGCCGCGCGGTGGAGTCGGTGCGGGTCATCGCGCGCAACGCGGGCAGCGAGATCGTGCTCGACCTGCCCGAGGAGGAGGCCACCGCGGAGGTCGAGTCGCGCCGGGTGGAGCGGATCATCCGCAACCTGCTGGCCAACGCGATCGACCACGGCGAGGGCAGGCCGGTCGAGCTGCGGATGGCGCTGGGCCCCGACGCGGTGGCGGTCACCGTCCGCGACCACGGCGTCGGGCTGCGCACGGGGGAGGCGGAGCTGGTGTTCAACCGGTTCTGGCGGGCCGACCCGTCGCGCAACCGGCACACCGGCGGCACCGGCCTCGGCCTGGCGATCAGCCTGGAGGACGCCCGGCTGCACGGCGGCGGCCTGGACGCCTGGGGCGAGCCGGGCCAGGGCGCGTGCTTCCGGCTCACGCTGCCCCGACTCCAGGACGTCGAGTATGGGGAGAGCCCGCTGCCGCTCCCGCCGGAGGACGCCCACCCGGTCGAGGAAGCGCAGCCGGAGCAGGTCCCGGAGGAGGTCCACCCGTGAACAGGTCGCCCCGACTGCTGGTGGTGCTGCTCGTGCTCGCCTGCGCGGCGGGGTGCGCGAACATCCCGGAGAGCACGCCGCCCCGCTTCGTCACGGAGCTGCCGCAGGTGGCGTCGCGGGTGGTGGACAACCCGTCGCCGGGGCTGAACCCGTACGGGCTGGTCGGCGAGTTCGTGACCAAGACCGGGTCGTCCGAGGCCGCGCGCGCCTACCTCACCCCCGAGGCGAGCGCCACCTGGTCGGGTACCCGTGAGCGGATCATCATCGAGGACGAGCCCAAGACGCTGCCGCAGTCGGTGCCCGAGGGCGACCGGGTCAACGAGCAGGTCGTCATCCTCACCGGCAGGCAGATCGGCAGGCTGGACCCGCGCCAGGCGTTCTTCGCCTCGGTGCAGCCGGTCGAGTACCAGTTCACGGTGGCCCGCCAGGCCGACGGGCAGTGGCGGATCTCCAAGGCGCCGGACTTCGCGCTGATCACCGAGGCCGCGTTCGTCGCCTCCTACCGCCGGGTGAACCTGGTGTTCTTCGACCCGGGGGAGAAGGTGCTCGTCCCGGACCTGCGCTTCATGGCCGCCGAACCGCGCGACAGCCTGGAGAGCCGGGTGGTGGACCTGCTGCTCGAAGGACCGTCCGACGGTCTCAAGGGCGCCGTGGTGAGCCAGCTCGACGGCGTCGGCCTGCGCACGAACGTGGTGACCGACTCCGACGGCGCGATCAAGGTCAACTTCGCCTCCGTCGACAAGACGGCGGAGGAGCGGGGCAAGTTGGCCGCCCAGGTGGTCACCACGCTCAGCGAGGTCACCACGAACCCGATCCGCCTGCTCAGCGACGACCGGGCGCTGGTCGCCACCAAGCAGGACTGGCGGGCCAGCGACATCAGCCCGTACGAGAACCTGACCACCTCCAAGCCCGACCTGCTCGGCCTCGCCGTCACCGGCGGCAGGCTGGTCTCCCTGCGCGACGGCAAGCCGGTCGACGGCCCCGCGGGCTCGGGCGCGTACGACGTCGTCACCGCCGCGCAGTCCCTCGACGGCAGCGCGCTGGCGGTCGTGCAGCGCACCGGCTCGGGGGTGCGGCTGCGCGTCGGCAAGGTCGACGGCGACCTCCCCGAGGTCGGCCTGTCCCAGGCCGCCACCCTGACCAGGCCCACCTGGCTGCTCAGCCCCGGCGAGGGCATCGCCCCCAACGAGGTCTGGACGGTGCAGGACGGCACCATCGTCACCAGGGTCGTGCGCACCGTCGAGGGCACGTGGGTGGGTTTCCCGGTCGAGGCCACCGAGCTGACCCGCGACGGCACCATCACCCAGTTGCGCCTGTCCCGCGACGGTGTCCGGGTCGCCGCCGTGGTCAACGGGCAGGTCCGGGTGGCGTCGGTGGTCCGCACCAACGACGCGGTGGCCATCCGCTCGCCGCTGACCCTGCAGGCGGGCGTGGTCAAGCAGGTCGTCGGCCTCGACTGGCTCGACCGGCAGACCCTCATCGCCGCCACCGAGCAGGCGTCGCTCCCGGTGGCCAGCCTCCCGATCGACGGCTTCTCGCTGACGCAGTTCAACAGCGCCAACCTCACCCTGCCGGTCACCGCCGTCACCGCCGCGCCCAGCCGCTCCACCCTGGTGATGGACAGCCTGGGCCTGTGGTCGACGCAGGAGGCGAACAAGGTCTGGCTGACCCACCAGCACGGCCAGCCCCCCGGCTCGATCCCCTTCTACCCGGGCTGAGGTCATTCCCCCAGGTCAAGGGCCTGTGGATGGTTTTCCCCGCGAATCCGCGATCCGCGCCATCCTCTTCCCATGACCTTCGACATGACCTTTGGCGCTGTCCTGGACCTGCTCCTCCCGCGCCGCTGCGCGGGCTGCTCCCGCCCCGGCACCCCGTGGTGCCCCGACTGCGCGTCCTGCTTCGCCGCGCCGTTCCCCGTCCGCCGCCCGGGGCTGCCGCCGGGTCTCCCGGTCTTCGCCGTGGGCGCCTACCGGGGCGCGGCGCGCAGAGCCGTGCTGGCGGCCAAGGAGCGGGGGAGGCGGGACCTGCTGGCGGTCCTGGCCGTCGCGCTGGCCGCGGCGCTGCACCGGCTGTTCCCCGGTCCACTGTGGTTGGTCCCGGCCCCCTCCCGCGGCGCCGCGAGCAGGCGCCGCGGCGGTCCACACATGACCGCCATCGCCGAGCGGGTGGCCCGGCTGCACCCGGCCCGGGTGGCCCACCCGCTCCGCCTCACCCGCGGTGCCCGCGACTCGGTGGGGCTCGGCGCCGCGGACCGCGCCGAGAACCTCCGCGGGCACCTGACCGTCCTCCCGGGAGCGCTGCCGCCCCCGCGCGCCCCGGTCGTCCTCCTCGACGACGTGATCACCACCGGGGCCACCGCGGCGGCGTGCACCCGGGCGCTGCGGGGGGCGGGCACCCGGGTGCGCGCGGTGCTCGCCTGCACCGCGGTCGTGTGATCGGGTTCCCGCATGGCGGGATGGCGCCTACACCGATCAGGTGAACACCGCGGGAACCCCCGGGCGTTCCGGGCCGTTGGCCAGGTATGCGGCTCAGCACGGAGCACGTCGGTCGGAGCGGTGGCGGTCCGAGCGTCCGGTTCGGACGCTGGTACACCGTCGCACGGTCACATGTGCTGAGCCATCAGGGTGAAAGCTCGCCCGCCCGATCGAGGGTCCCGTGGCGTTCAAACCTGTTTTTCATGGTTTATCCGTCGCGCCCAGTGAAATCCCCTCCCCGACAGAGGACCCCTGTCCCAGGGGCTGTTGCGAAGCGCCGCGCGGGGCTAACGTGCTGCGCTATCACCGTTTCCGGACGGCGGGAGGAGGCGAGTAGCCCATGACCCTGGCGCCGGTGGCGCGCTGACCACGCGGAGATCGTCTTCGCAGGTCGCGCCCTGTTCTGGACTTGGAATCCAGACCATCCCGGCGCTGAGAAGTTTCAGCGGAGCCAACACTCGCAAGCCGCGAGGGAGGTCGTGTATGGACATCGTGGTTAAGGGCCGTAACGTCGAGGTGCCCGAGCACTACCGGGTACACGTGGAGGACAAGCTGTCCCGTCTGGAGCGCTACGACCGCAAGGTCATCCGCTTCGACGTCGAGCTGTTCCATGAACCGAACCGCAGGCAGTCCAAGAACTGCCAGCGCGTCGAGATCACCGGCAAGGGCAAGGGCCCGGCCGTGCGCGCCGAGGCCTGCGCTGGCGACTTCTACGCCGCGCTGGACCTGGCCGTCGCCAAGCTGGAGAACCGACTCCGCCGCCTGCACGACCGCAGGCGCGTGCACCACGGGCGCCGCAGCCCCGCCTCCGTCGCCGAGGCCACCTCCGGCACGGTCGAGGCCCTCACCGAGGAGATCAACGGCAGCGGCCAGGCCAACGGCAGGCGCACCGCCGTGCTCGACGCGCCCGAGTACTCCGATGGTGTCGACCTGCCCGAGCAGCCGAACTGGGACGACGTGCCCGACAACCTGCCCGGCAGCGTCGTGCGGGAGAAGGAGCACCCCGCCAAGCCGATGAGCGTCGACCAGGCCCTCTACGAGATGGAGCTGGTCGGCCACGACTTCTACCTGTTCTCCGACGTCGACTCCGGCCTGCCCAGCGTCGTCTACCGGCGGCGGGCCTTCGACTACGGCGTGATCAGGCTCGTCTGAGCGACCCTCTCCGACCAGCGCGCCAGACCGGTGCCCCGGGCCGACCGCCCGGGGCACCGGCGTGCCCAGGAACCGATCGGGACAGCCACGCGTTGACCCCCTGATGGTGGCGGCCCGGGTACCCTGCCCCGCACCGCCGACGTGCGTCGGTGCGCGCGGGGCGGCGGGTTGCCTACGATGGCCAACAAGAGCGCCCCGCACGGGTGCACGACTATCAGCTAGCGAGGTCGACTCCGATGGTGCTGTCCCGAATTCTGCGCGCGGGCGAGGGCAAAATGCTCAAGCGACTGCGCAATATCGCAGAGCACATCGAAACCCTGGAGGACGACCTCCTCGATCTCTCCGACGATGAGCTGCGCGCCAAGACCGACGAGTTCAAGCTGCGCTACCGGGGTGAGTACGTCGACGCCGACGGGCGCGAGCACGCCGCCGAGACCCTCGACGACCTGCTGCCGGAGGCATTCGCGGTGGTCCGCGAGGCGGCCAAGCGGGTGCTCAACCAGCGCCCGTTCAAGGTCCAGCTCATGGGCGGTGCCGCCCTGCACCTCGGCCAGGTCGCCGAGATGAAGACCGGTGAGGGCAAGACCCTGACCTGCGTGCTGCCCGCCTACCTCAACGCCCTCGCGGGCGAGGGCGTGCACGTCGTCACCACCAACGACTACCTCGCCCGCCGCGACGCCGAGTGGATGGGCCGGGTGCACCGCTTCCTCGGCCTCAAGGTCGGCGCGATCCTGTCGGAGATGACCCCGGCCGAGCGCCGCGAGGCCTACCTCTGCGACATCACCTACGGCACGAACAACGAGTTCGGCTTCGACTACCTGCGCGACAACATGGCCTGGAGCCTGGACGACATGGTCCAGCGCGGGCACTTCTTCGCCATCGTCGACGAGGTCGACTCCATCCTGATCGACGAGGCCCGCACCCCGCTGATCATCTCCGGCCCGGCCGACCAGTCCTCGCGCTGGTACCAGGAGTTCGCCCGGCTGATGCCCATGATGAAGGGCATCGACACCACGACCATTAGCACGCAGGACCGCACCGCCAAGGCCGCCGAGATCGAGTCGAAGTACCACTACGAGATCGACGTGCGCAAGCGCACCGTGGCGGTCACCGACCAGGGCGTCCGGTTCGTCGAGGACCAGCTCGGCATCGACAACCTCTACGAGGCCGCGAACACCCCGCTGGTCGGCTACCTGAACAACGCGCTCAAGGCCAAGGAGCTCTACACCAAGGACAAGGACTACATCGTCCGCGACGGCGAGGTCCTCATCGTCGACGAGTTCACCGGCCGCATCCTGGCCGGGCGCCGCTACAACGAGGGCATGCACCAGGCGATCGAGGCCAAGGAGAAGGTCGAGATCAAGGCCGAGAACCAGACGCTGGCCACGATCACCCTGCAGAACTACTTCCGCCTCTACGACCGGCTCTGCGGCATGACCGGTACCGCCGAGACCGAGGCGGCGGAGTTCCACACCACCTACAAGCTCGGCGTGACCCCCATCCCGACCAACCGGGACATGATCCGCATCGACCAGCCCGACCTGATCTACAAGACCGAGCAGGCCAAGTTCCTCGCCGTCGCCGAGGACATCGCCGAGCGGCACGAGAAGGGCCAGCCGGTGCTGGTCGGCACCACCAGCGTCGAGCGGTCGGAGTACCTGTCGAAGCTGCTGGTCAAGATGGGCATCCCGCACAACGTGCTGAACGCGAAGTTCCACGAGAAGGAATCCATGATCATCGCCCAGGCCGGCCACAAGGGCGCGGTCACGGTGTCGACGAACATGGCCGGTCGCGGTACCGACATCGCCCTGGGCGGCAACCCCGAGCACATCGCCGAGGAGCGGCTGCGGGCCAAGGGCCTGGACCCGCTGGAGACCCCGGAGGAGTGGCGCGCGGCCCTGCCGGACGCGCTGGCCCAGGCCAACGACGAGGTCGCCGCGGAGAAGGACGAGGTCCGCGCCGCGGGCGGGCTCTACGTGCTGGGCACCGAGCGGCACGAGTCGCGCCGCATCGACAACCAGTTGCGCGGCCGCTCCGGCCGCCAGGGCGACCCGGGCGAGTCCCGGTTCTACCTGTCGCTGGGCGACGAGCTGATGCGCCGGTTCAACGCGGGCATGGTCGAGCGGGTCATGGACACCCTCAAGGTGCCCGAGGACCAGCCGATCGAGGCCAAGATGGTCACCCGGGCGATCAAGAGCGCGCAGACCCAGGTCGAGCAGCAGAACTTCGAGATCCGCAAGAACGTCCTCAAGTACGACGAGGTCATGAACAAGCAGCGCAAGGTGATCTACGCCGAGCGCGAGCGGGTGCTGCGCGGCGAGGACCTGCGCGAGCAGATCGAGCACATGATCGTCGACGTGGTCACCGCCTACGTCAACGGCGCCACCGCCGAGGGCTACGCCGAGGACTGGGACCACCAGAAGCTGTGGTCGGCGCTCAAGGCCCTCTACCCGGTGTCGGTCAAGTGGGACACCCTGGTCGAGCGGGCCGAGGAGGAGGGTGCCGAACTCGACCACGAGTACCTCCTGGCCGCCCTGGTCAAGGACGCCACCGACGCCTACGCCGCCCGCGAGGCCGAGATCGACGGCCGCGTCGGCGAGGGCGCCATGCGCGAACTGGAGCGCCGGGTCATGCTCTCGGTCCTCGACCGCAAGTGGCGCGAGCACCTCTACGAGATGGACTACCTCAAGGAGGGCATCGGCCTGCGCGCGATGGCCCAGCGCGACCCGCTGATCGAGTACCAGCGCGAGGGCTTCGAGATGTTCCACGTCATGCTCGACGCCCTCAAGGAGGAGTCGGTCGGCTTCCTGTTCAACCTCCAGGTCGAGCAGGCCGAACCCGAGCCCCAGCAGGTCCAGCTAGCCGCCACCCCGTCCGCCGTGCCCACCGTCGACCCGGCCGCCAAGGCCCGCCAGGCCGAACTCCAGGCCCGCCAGGCCCGCGCCGCCGAGGCCCAGGAGCGCGCCCAGGCCGAACGGGCCGCCGCGGGCACGGCCACCGAGAAACTGCCCCCCGCCCTGCGCGGAAAGGGCCTCGACGGCCCGGCCACCCAGCAGCTCAACTACTCCGGCCCCACCGAAACCGGCGGCGTCGAATCCCGCAGGGAGAACACCGACGACGAGGCGGGCGGCAGCGGCTCCCGCCGCGAGCGCCGCCAGGCCGCCCGCGACCAGGCCAAGAAGGGCCGCCGCGGCCCCCGCCGCTGAGTGATCCCCGACCCGGGAGTGGCGCGTCCGGCTGAGCCGGACGCGCCACTCCTGCTTTCCGCGGGTCCCACGGCGCGCAACCGAGCACCCGGGCAGCCCGATCGGGCGCCCGGTGGGCCTGCGAGCCGGTCTTCTCGCCTGCGGTTGGTGGGGTGGTCGGCCGGTCGAGCGCATCCACCCACCCGGGTTCGCGTGGTCGGACCGGTGGCGGGCGGGCGGCTGGGCGGCCCAGCCGATCAGCGCCGCTGGGTGCCTCGGTCGTTCGGCGTGCGGCCGGGGTGCCCGCTGATCAACCCTTCGGCTCAGTGCCGAGGACGGCCGTGCTGGTCGGCGGTGACCTCGTGGACGGCGGGCCGGTCCAGGTCCACCCGCCAGTCGTGGCAGCGGATCCTGGTGCCCGGTGGGTACTCGAAATCGCACTCACCGCGTGAGGTGAAACCGGCCGACCGGCAGACGGCGTTGGAGGCGGCGTTGCCCACCACCGGGTAGGCGTGCAGGTACCGAGGACCACCGGTCTCCCGCAACAGGGCGATGACCGCCCGCGCGGCGGCGGTGGCCACCCCGCGCCCCTGGAACCCGGGCAGCACCATCCACCCGGTCTCCCAGACGATCTCACCCCGCCACTCGGTCAGCCAGTGCCCGACACTCCCCGCCGCCCGCCCGTCCTCCAGGTCGACCCGGTACATCGCGCCCTTGCCCGACCAGGGCAGTTCCAGGTAGTTCTGGTGCCGCCGTTCGAGCGCCCCTGGTTCGACCGGCCCACCCAGGAAGGCCATCATCTCCGCCGAGTTGCACCGGTGCAGCAGCGCCAGGTCATCCTCGGCCCACGGCACCAGCCGCACACCGCTCACCCGGAGCATCCTCCCAGCGAACCCACCCCACCACCAGCCTGACCACCCCGGACCAGCCCCGGCAAGCGCTTGCTCCGGTCACCGCGGACACCACCCCCACCACCGGCTGCGCTGAACCCCATCGGCGCAGCCGCCGACCGCCCCGCCCCACCGGCCCGGTGACCGGCCACGCCGAACCCCTCGGCGCAGCGACAACCGGCCACCCCGCCGGGCGCACCAGCGAAACCCGGCTGCAAGGACGGGGTCGAGCAGACCGCACGCCAACCGGGATCCCGGCGACTGGTCCCCGCAACTCACCGCGCGGGCAGCAGCACTCGCAGCGCCACGCACCGCCACTGCCCGTCAACCGCCTCCATCCGCCCGGCGACCGCCTGCACCCGCCACTGCTCCCGCCCCGGCACCACCACCCGCACCGACGCGCTCAGCTCGATCGCCCCCGGCGCGACCCGGCAGGTGTGCAGCGACACCAGCCGGTGCCGCTGCCGCCCGGCCGCCCGCCACCTGGTCAGCAGCGCCTCGTAGACCGGGCCGACCACCGCCCCGCGTAGCTGTTCGGGGTGCCGCTTCCCGTCGAAGACCTCCAGCAGCACGGTCAGCAGCCTGCGCAGGGTGTCCCGGTCGGGTCCGGGTTCGTCGCGGGCGGGTGGGCCGTGCGGGGGGCGGGCCAGGGCCGCCACCGCCCGTTCCGGCGCTGGTGTCGGTGTGGACCACGGCTCCTCCGGTTCGCCGTACTCCGGCAGGATGCTCAGGCGCACCATGGTGTTTCCTCCCCCTAATCCGGTGATGTCGCCGGACAGAGGGGGCGGGCCCGCGCGGGGGGACCGATGTCACCTGAAAGGGGTTGCCGTGGAGTACGGGGCGCTGCTCGTGGACTACGCCGGGACGTTCACCGACGCGGGGATGGCGCGGGTGGTGGCGGACGCCAGGGCCCGGGGGCTCAAGACCGCGCTCGTGTCCAATGCGGACCGCGCGCCCGCCGGTCTGCCGGACCTGTTCGACGCGGTGGTCACCTCCGGTGAGGTGGGCACCGGCAAGCCGCACCCGGAGGTCTACCTGGTCGCCGCGGCCCGGCTCGGGGTGGCGCCGCGGCGGTGCGTGTTCGTCGACGACGTCGCCGAGTACGTCCGGGGTGCCGCCGCGGTCGGCATGACCGGTGTGCACCACCGGTCGGTGGAGTCCACAGTGGAGGAATTGGCGGTGTTGCTGGGCTGAGCCGCAGGCGGGCGGAGCGGCTACCGGGTCGAGCGGCGCACGAGTTCGAAGCACAGCACGGCCGCCGCGCTCGCCACGTTCAGCGACTCCACCCCGCCGCTCATCGGGATCGACACCCACCGGTTGACGTGCGGGCGCACCCCCTCGCCCACCCCCGCCGTCTCGCTGCCCAGCACGAACGCCACCCGTTCGGGGATCTCCGCGTCGAACACCGACCTGCGCGCCCCGGCGTCCATGGCGAACAGCGGGTACCCGGCGGAGCGCAGCTCGGCCGCGGCCTCCTCGGCGGTGTGGCAGCGCAGCACCGGAGCGGTGAACGCCACCCCGGCCGAGGCCTTGACCACCAGCGGGTCGATCGAGGCCACCCCGCGCCGGGGCACCACGATGCCGCCGATCCCGGCCGCCGTGGCCGTGCGCAGGATCATCCCGACGTTCGCGGGCGTGGTCACCCCGTCGAGCAGCAGCACCGACCGGGGCGCCGACCTCGCCGCCAGCGCGTCGGCCAGCCTGCGCATCCGCGGGGCCACCACGTCGGCCAGCACACCCTGGTCCTGCTTGCCGTTGCCCGCCAACACCTTCACCCGCTGCGCGGTCGCCCGCTGCACCGGGACCCCGCGGTCGCGGGCCGCGTCCAGGATCTCCCGGGCGGCGGCGCCGCGGGCGTTGTCGGCCAGCACGACCTTGTCCACCGACAGCCGGGGGTCGGCCAGCGCCTCCAGCACCGGCTTGCGGCCGTAGACGGTGACGAAGCGGTCTTTGGGGGAGGGCTCCTGCGACACGCCGTGCAGTCTGGCATGACCCTGCCCACGCACCGGTCACGCGTCACGTGATCGGCGGTCCGGTGTGCCAGGATCGAGGGCATGCCCGACCGACTGTCCGCCCTCGACGCGTCGTTCCTCTACCTGGAGGACCCGGTGACGCCGATGCACGTGGGCGGCGTCGCGGTGTTCCGGCGCCCCCGGTCCGGGTTCAGCTACGCGCAACTGGTCACGCTGGTCGAGCAGCGGCTGGCGCTGGTGCCGCGCTACCGGCAGAAGGTCGTCGGGGTGCCCGGGCACCTGGCCAGGCCGGTGTGGGTGGACGACCCGGACTTCGACGTCGCCTACCACGTGCGCCGCTCCGCGCTGCCCCGCCCCGGCAGCGACGAGCAGCTGTTCGACCTGGTCGGGCGGCTGCTGGCGCGGCCGCTGGACCAGAACCGGCCGCTGTGGGAGATGTACCTGGTGGAGGGGTTGGCGGGCGGGCACGTCGCGCTGGTCACCAAGACCCACCAGGCCCTGGTCGACGGGGTCCGCACGATCGACTTCGGCCAGGTCATCCTGGACGCGGCGCCGCAGGCGCCGGAGGAGCACGCCGAGGAGCCGTGGCTGCCGCGCCGCGAGCCCGGCGGCCCCCGGCTGCTGCTCGACGCCGTGTTCGAGACCGTGCGCAGGCCGCGCGAGCTGGTGGAGAACGTGCGCTCGGCGGTGACCGACGCGGTGGCCACCACGCAGAAGGTGGCCGGGGCGGTGGAGACGCTGGTGTCGGCCATCGGCATCGCCGCCCGCCCGGCGCCGTCGGGCCCGCTCAACGCCACCGTCGGCAAGGCCAGGCTGTTCGCGGTGGCCCGGGCCCGGCTGGCCGACCTGCGCGGCGTCCGCGCCGTGCACGGCGGCACGGTCAACGACGTCATCCTCACCGTGGTCGCGGGCGCGCTGCGCTCGTGGCTGCTCTCCCGCGGCGAGCAGATCACCTCCTCCACGGTGGTCCGGGCGCTGGTTCCGCTGGCGGTGCGCGACGAGGTGGGCGACGGCACGGTGCCGGGGATGCTCGGCAACCAGGTGACCGCCCAACTGGTCGACCTGCCGGTCGGCGAGCCCAACCCGTTCGTCCGGTTGCACCACGTCAGCCACGCCCTGCGCGCGCACAACGACTCGGTCCGCTCGGTGGCCGCCTCGGCGCTGCTGCGGGTCGGCGGCTTCGCCCCGCCCACCCTGCACTCGCTGGGCGCGCGGGCGGCGGCGTCGTTCTCGCAGCGGATCTTCAACCTGGTGGTGACCAACGTGCCGGGGCCGCAGATCCCGCTGTACGCGGGCACCGCGCGGATGACCGAGATGTTCCCGGTCATGCCCCTGAACAAGCACCAGGCCCTGGCCATCGGGGTCACCTCCTACGACGGCGGGGTGTACTTCGGGCTCACCGGCGACCGCAGCGCCATGTCCGACGTGGACGTGCTCGCCCGGATGCTGGAAGAGTCCGTCGAGGAACTGCTGACGACAGCGCGAGCTTGAACTGAAAGCGTGATGATCTTGAGGGTCTACCTGCCCGCGACGGTGTCCATGCTGCGCGCGCTCAACGACGGGGGCGAACTGGCCGCCATCGGCGGCACCGCGTTCGCGCTCACCCCGGCCCTGCGCGAGTCCTACGCCACCGGCGGCGACGAGGAGCTGGAGTACGCCGCCATGCTCGACGCCGCTCGCGCCTCGCTGCGCCTGCTCCAGGCCGAACTGGACGCCGACCCCGACACCCTGATGCGCCGCGCCGTGGTCTCCGCCGACGTCGACGGCGCCGTGCTGCGCCCGGACCTGGACCACTCGGTGGTGAAGCTGGCGGGGCCGGTCCCGCTCAAGGCCGTCGCCGCCGTCCACTTCGACACCGAGGACGCCGAGCCCGCGGTCCGCGCCGCCGCCGCCGTCATCGACGCCGCCGACCTGGGCGACCCCGACGCCGAGTTCACCCTCGGCGACGCCGAGGACCACGACCTGGCCTGGTACGCCGCCCAGGAGCTGCCCTTCCTGCTCGAACTGCTCTGAGCCCCCTGTGGATGGTTCCGCGCCCACCCCGCCGGGGCGTGACACCATGTCGGCGAGCGGGTCACAAACCCGGCAGCCGAGCCAGAGCAGGAGGCGAGCCACACGATGGACGCCGTCACGTCCGTGCCCACCCCGATCAACGAGCCGATCGGCACCTACGCCCCCGGCAGCCCCGAGCGCGAGTCGCTGGCGGCCAGGGTCGCGGAGCTGGAGGGGGAGCGGGCCGAGCTGACCATGACCATCGGCGGGCGGCGGCGGATGGCCGCCGGTGACCGCCTGGACGTGGTCCAACCGCACGACCACCGGCACGTCCTCGGCGTCACCGCCCAGGCCACCCACGCCGACGTGGCCGACGCGGTCACCGCGGCCAAGCAGGCCGCCCCCGACTGGCGGGCGCTGCCCTTCGACGAGCGCGCCGCCGTCCTGCTGCGCGCCGCCGACCTGCTCGCCGGGCCGTGGCGCGACACGCTGAACGCCGCGACGATCCTGGGCCAGTCCAAGTCCGTGCAGCAGGCCGAGATCGACTCCGCCTGCGAGCTGATCGACTTCTGGCGCCACAACGTGGCCTTCGCCCGGCGGATCGTCGAGGAGCAGCCGGTGTCGGCCCCCGGCACCTGGAACCGCACCGACCACCGCCCGCTGGACGGGTTCGTCACCGCGATCACCCCGTTCAACTTCACCGCCATCGCGGGCAACCTCCCCACCGCCCCCGCCCTGATGGGCAACACGGTGGTCTGGAAGCCCTCGCCCACCCAGCAGCTTGCTGCCCACTTCACGATGCGCCTGCTGGAGGCCGCGGGCCTGCCCCCCGGCGTGATCAACATGGTCACCGGCGACGGCGCGGCCCTGAGCGAGGTCGCCCTGGCCGACCCGGACTTCGCGGGCCTGCACTTCACCGGCTCCACCCCCACCTTCAAGCACCTGTGGCGCCGCATCGGCGACAACCTCGACACCTACCGCTCCTACCCGCGCATCGTCGGCGAGACGGGCGGCAAGGACTTCGTCGTCGCCCACCCCTCCGCCGACCCGGCGGCCCTGGTCAACGGCCTCGTCCGCGGCGCCTTCGAGTACCAGGGCCAGAAGTGCTCGGCGGCCTCCCGCGCCTACCTGCCCCGCTCCCTCTGGGACGGCGGGGTCCGCGACCACCTCGCCGACGTCACCGCCTCCCTCTCCTACGGCGACGTCACCGACTTCTCCCACTTCGGCGGGGCGGTCATCGACGCTCGGGCGTTCGCCAAGCACAAGCGGGCCCTGGAGGCGGCTGCCGCCAACTCCTCTCTGGAGGTCCTCGCGGGCGGCACCGCAGACGACAGCACCGGCTACTTCGTCCAGCCCACGGTCCTGGTCGGCAGCGACCCGCTCCAGGACGTCTTCACCACCGAGTACTTCGGTCCCATCCTGGCCGTGCACGTCTACTCCGACGCCGACTTCGCCAAGGTCCTCGAACTGGTCGACACCTCGTCCCCCTACGCGCTGACCGGCGCGGTCTTCGCCACCGACCGCGCCGCCGTCGAGCAGGCCCACCGGGCCCTGCGCTTCTCGGCGGGCAACTTCTACGTCAACGACAAGCCCACCGGGGCGGTCGTGGGCCAGCAGCCCTTCGGCGGTGGCCGCGCCTCGGGCACCAACGACAAGGCGGGCTCCATCCACAACCTCCAGCGCTGGGTGAGCCCCCGCTCCATCAAGGAGACCTTCGTGCCCCCGACCGACCACCGCTACCCGCACATGGGCTGACCCGGCGGCGGTCGCCGGGTGGTCGGCCGGTGCCGGGTGCGCGACCCGGCACAGCCCCTCCACGCGAAAGGGCCTCGCGGGACCGGAGTCCCGCGAGGCCCTGGTGGAACCGGCGGTCAGCCGCCCAGCGTGCCGACCTGCGAGGGGTCCGGCGCCTGGATGGTGACGTCCTTGCCCCAGTCGGTGTAGTCCGCCTGCATCTTGACCTCGCCCGCGCCCTCGACCGGCACGGTGGTGATCACGCGGACCGGGAGGTCGTCGCCGTTGACCCAGATCTCCATCGGGAGTTCCTTGACGCCCGCGGCCTGCATCTGCTTGCGGGTCTGCTCGTCGTAGCCGGACTCGGCGGTGAGCTTCGCGACGTCGACGACGATGGAGTAGTGGGTGGTCTGCTCGCCGTTGAGCTCGACCTTCTCCGACTTCGAGATCTCGCCCGCGTCGACGATCTTGGCGAGGGCCTCGCGCGGGTCCGATGCGCTGATCGAGTCCAGGGAGTCGCCCAGCGCCTTGGACATGGGGTCGTCACCACCGGGGGTGATCTTGATCCAGGGCTTGCCCGGGGCCACCTCGGTGGGCAGCTTCATGTAGAAGGTCTTGTCGGCGAAGACCATGGTCATGTCACCCTGGGGGGTGGTCATGGTCATCTGCATGGCCGTGTCCGCGCCCGCGAAGCTGAAGTCGCCCTCGCCGTCGATCGCCTGGCCGCCCGCGCTGCCGGTCATGGTGATGTGGGCGCTCTTGGCGTTGGTGCTCTTGTCCTTCACCGCGGCGGCGAGGGACTTGAGGCTGTCGAAGCCGGTGCTGGTCGGCTTGGTGTCGGAGGACGGCGCGCCCGCGGGAGCGGCGGTGCCGGACTCCTTCGCGTTGCACGCCGTCAGGGTCAGCGTGGCCAGCAGTGCCCCTGCGACCATCAGCCTGGTCTTGCCCATGGAGAAACCCTTCAGCATGTGTTCATCCGCTTTGTCACGGAGTAGACGCACGGAAACGCCGATCGGTTCTGTCCGATCGCGCCCGTCTTCGAGGGGAGTCGCCGCACCGTGGTTGTCCGTTAACCACCAACCGGTGTGATCTCAGTCCAACGGCCGCAGGACGCGGTCCAGCCACCCGGCCACGGCCCGCGCCAGCTCGGGGGACTCGCGCTTGAGCGAGTGGTCGCCCGGCAGCGACACGACCTCCCGGTGCGGGGCGGGGGCGGGCTGCCCGAACGGGTCCGCCAGACCCTGCACCACCAGGGTCGGGACCGGCACCGCGTCCAGCTCCGGCTGCCGGGTCTTCTCCGGCTTGCCCGGCGGGTGCACCGGGAACGCCAGGCACAGCACCCCCACCGCCTCGCCCTCGGCCGAGGTCCGGCAGGCGACCCTGGCCCCGGACGACCGGCCGCCGAACAGCAGCGGCAGCCCGGCGAACCACTGCTCGCCCAGGGCCGCCGCGACCGCCAGCCAGGCCGCGTCGAGCTGGCGGGCCGGGGCGGGGGCGCGTCGCCCGGCGACCCGGTACGGCTGTTCGACCAGGGCCACGTGCACCCCGGCGCCGGTGGCGCCGTGGGTGGCGGCGACCAGGTCGGGGGCGCTGATGCCGCCGCCCGCGCCGTGCCCGAGCAGCAGCGCCGCCCGGCCCTCGGCGGCGCAGTGCAGCTCGGCCCTGGCCGGGCCGTGCGGGGTGTCGACCTGCAGGGTGGTCACGAGCCGAACAGCGCCGGTTCGCCCGCCCCGGCGCCGGGGTCGACGCGGCGCAGCAGGTCGGCGCCGTTGTTGCGGACGCTGTTGACCGCCGGTGACACCGGCCGGATCTCCAGGGTGCCGACCAGCTCGGGGGTCGGCGGCACGAGCAGTTCGGACACCTCCGCCCGGTCCGGGTCGAGCCAGCCGTCCCAGTGGTCGCGGGGCAGCAGCAGCGGCATCCGGTCGTGCAGGTCGGCGAGCGGGCCGACGGCGGCCGTGGTCAGCACCGCGAAGGTGATGAGGACCCCCGAGTCGGGGTCGGCCCGGTCCCGCCAGGTCGTCCACAGGCCCGCCATGGCCAGGCTGTCGTCGTCCGGGCCGGTCGTGTAGTACGGCTGCTTGGCCTTGCCGTCGCGGCGCCACTCGTACCAGCCGTCGGCGGGGACGATGCAGCGGCGCTGGGCCAGCGACTTCTTGAACGAGGGCTTCTCGGCCGCGGTCTCGGCCCTGGCATTGATCATCTTCGCGCCGCCGGAGGCGTCCTTGGCCCAGGAGGGCACCAGGCCCCACTTCATGACCCGCAGGGTGCGCTCGGTGGTGCTGTCGTCCACGGTGCCCTCGGCGTCGCGCGGGTGCCGCTGCACCACCGCGACCACGTCCTTGGTCGGCGCCACGTTGTAGTCCGGCCGCCGGTCCGGCTCCCCGGTGGCGTCGACGGCGTCGAACTCGGCCGCCAGCGCCGCAGGGTCCTTCGAGGCCGCGTACCTGCCGCACACAGTCGTCCTCCCTCCGATCGGGGCCAGTCGAATCGTGGCACGCCCGCCGGGGCGGGTCGAGCCGGTCACCCGGTGGTGGCCGGGGTGCGGGAGGATCAGCCCATGTCGCAGTCCTGGTCAGCGCCGCTCGCCCCGGCCCCCGTGCACGCCACCGTCACCGTCCCCGGCTCCAAGTCCATCACCAACCGGGCCCTGGTGCTGGCCGCGCTGAGCCGCCGCCCGACCACCGTCACCGGGGCGCTGCGCAGCCGCGACGCCGACCTGATGATCGCCGCGCTGGTCGCCCTCGGCGTCCCGGTGGACTCCGACGGCACCACCGTGCGCACCGGCGCCCACACCGCGCTGACCGGCCCGGCCCTGGTCGACTGCGGGCTCGCGGGCACGGTCATGCGGTTCGTGCCCCCGGTCGCCGCGCTGGCCGAGGGCCGGGTCGACTTCGACGGCGACCCGCGGGCCAGGGAGCGGCCGATGGGCACCGTGCTCGACGCGCTGCGCGCCCTGGGCGCCGACGTCGACGGCGACGGGCTGCCGTTCGCCATCCGCGGCCGCGGCCACCTGCCCGGCGGCGCGGTCACCATCGACGCCTCGGCGTCCTCCCAGTTCGTCTCCGGCCTGCTGCTCTCCGGCGCCGCCTACGACGACGGGCTGACCGTGCACCACGACGGCGAACCGGTGCCGTCGCTGCCGCACATCGACATGACCGTGGAGATGCTGCGCGCCGCGGGCGTGTCCGTCGACGACTCCGAGCCGAACACCTGGCGGGTCGAGCCCGGCCCGATCGCCCCGGTCGACTGGGTCGTCGAGCCCGACCTGTCCAACGCCACCCCCTTCCTGGCCGCCGCCGCGGTCACCGGCGGGGAGGTCACCGTCACCGGCTGGCCCGCGCGCACCACCCAGCCCGGCGACGAGATCCGGCAGATCCTCAAGCTGATGGGCGCCGAGGTCGACCTGGCCGACGGCCGCCTCACCGTGCGCGGCCCGGACCGGCTCGGCGGCGTCGACATCGACCTGCACGACGTCGGCGAGCTGACCCCCACCGTGGCCGCGCTCGCCGCGCTGGCCGACGGCCCGTCGCGGCTGCGCGGCATCGCGCACCTGCGCGGCCACGAGACCGACCGGCTGGCCGCCCTGGTCGCCGAGGTCAACGGCCTCGGCGGCGACGCGGAGGAGACCGAGGACGGCCTGCTCATCCGCCCGCGCCCGCTGCGGGCGGGCCGGTGGCACGCCTACGCCGACCACCGGATGGCCACCGCGGGCGCCATCGTCGGCCTGGTCGTCGACGGCGTCACCGTCGACGACATCACCACCACCGCCAAGACCATGCCCGACTTCCCCGCGATGTGGTCGGCCATGCTCGACGGCGGGAGGGGCTGAGGTGTCCCGGCGCGGCGACTGGAGCAGGCTCGACGAGACCGACGTCCGGGTCCGCCCCGGCCGGGGCACCCGACCGCGCAGCAAGCGCCGCCCCGAGCACGCCGACGCCCTGTCGGCCATGGTCGTCGGCAAGGACCGGGGCCGCTGGACCTGCGCGGTCGAGGGCGACAAGGACCGGCTGCTGGTCGCCATGCGGGCCCGCGAGCTGGGCCGCACCCCGGTGGTCATCGGCGACCGGGTCGACGTCGTCGGCGACACCTCCGGCGGCCCGGACGCGCTGGCCAGGATCGTGCGGGTGGCCGAGCGCACCAGCGTCCTGCGCCGCACCGCCGACGACACCGACCCGTTCGAGCGCGTCGTCGTCGCCAACGCCGCCCGGCTGCTGATCGTCTGCGCCCTGGCCGACCCGCCGCCGCGCACCGGCTTCATCGACCGCTGCCTGGTGGCGGCGTTCGCGGGCGGCCTGCAACCGACCCTGTGCCTGACCAAGTCCGACCTCGCCGACCCGGCGGAGCTGCTGGGCAAGTACGCCGAGCTGGACCTCCCGGTCGTCATCACCCGCCGCGACGAGGAACCCGCCGAACTGCGCGCCCTGATCGGCGACGAGGTCTCGGCCATGGTCGGCCACTCCGGCGTCGGCAAGTCCACCCTGGTCAACCGCCTGGTGCCGAGCGCGTTCCGGGCCGTCGGCGTCGTCAGCGGCGTCGGCAAGGGCCGACACACCTCCACCTCGGCGGTGGCCCTGCCGCTGCCCGGGGGCGGCTGGATCGTGGACACGCCCGGCATCCGCTCGTTCGGCCTGGCCCACATCGAACCGAACGACATCGTCTCCGCGTTCGAGGAGTTCGTCGAGGCCGCCGAGGAGTGCCCCTCGGGCTGCGGGCACCTCGGCCCGCCCGCCGACCCGGACTGCGCGCTCGACACGGTCGTCGCCGACGGCACCGCCACCCCCGGCCGCCTCGCCTCGCTGCGCCGCCTGCTCGGTTCCAAGGCGGGCGTGGACGACACCGCCCCGGCCGCCGACTAGCGGCGGGCGCGGAACTTCACCCGAACGAGTGGACGCGGGCTCAGCGCGCGGCGATGGCCGCCGTCACCGCCCTGGTCAGCGCGACCAGGTCGGCCGAGGCCAGCTCGATCTCCAGCCCGCGCCGCCCGCCCGAGCAGAACACGGTCGGGAACGCCAGCGCCGAGGTGTCGAGAACCGTCCGCAGATGCTTCTTCTGCCCCAGCGGTGAGATCCCGCCCGCCACGTACCCGGTCGAGCGCTCGGCGGCGGCCACCTCGGCCATCCGCGCCTTCTTCCCGCCGACCGCCGCCGCCAGCGCCTTGAGGTCGAGCTGGGCGTCCACCGGCACGATCCCGACCACCAGCGCCCCGTCGACGTCGGCCAGCAGCGTCTTGAACACCCGCGACGGCTCGACGCCCAGCGCCTCGGCCGCCTCCAGCCCGTAGGACTCCGCCCTCGGGTCGTGTTCGTAGCTGTGCACCTGGTGGGTGATCCCGCGCTTGGCCAGCAGCGCGGTCGCCGGGGTTCCTCGTCCTGCCACGGGCGGCACCCTAGCGCGGAATGCGCGCCGCCCCCGCGGCGTTGTGCCAGGTGTGCAGACCGAGCTGATCAGGCAGAGCAGGAGGCCGAGTTCACGCTCCGGGCCGGGCAGGCGCGACGACAGCCGAGTAAGCTCGGTGCAGCCGTATGCGCACCTGAGCACGGGAGCGCGAGCCGCCGAAGGGAGTGCGGTGCCCCGCACCGAGACCCAGCCCCACACCGAGACACCCGCCCAGCGGGCGGAGCGGTTCGAGCGCGACGCCATGCCGCTGCTCGACCAGCTCTACTCCGCCGCCCTGCGGATGACGCGCAACCCGGCCGACGCCGAGGACCTGGTGCAGGAGACCTACCTCAAGGCCTACGCGGCCTTCGAGTCGTTCTCCGCGGGCACCAACCTCAAGGCGTGGCTGTACCGCATCCTCACCAACACCTACATCAACGGCTACCGCAAGCGGCAGCGGCAACCGCTGCAGTCGCCGACCGACGAGATCACCGACTGGCAGCTCGCCAAGGCCGAGAACCACACCTCAAGCGGGCTGCGCTCCGCCGAGGTCGAGGCGATGGACCTGCTGCCGGACGACGACGTCAAGCAGGCGCTGCAGCAGTTGCCCGAGGAGTTCCGGCTGGCGGTCTACCTCGCCGACGTCGAGGGCTTCGCCTACAAGGAGATCGCCGACATCATGGGCACGCCCATCGGCACCGTCATGTCCCGCCTGCACCGAGGCCGCCGCCAGCTTCGCGACCTGCTCGCCGGGGTGGCCAGGGAACGCGGGTTCGTGCGCTCCGGGGAGGTGGCGGGGTCGTGAACTGCGGCGGAGAGCACGAGACGAACTGCTCCGAGGTGCTGGCCGACGTCTGGGTCTTCCTCGACCGCGAGTGCGGCAGCGACAAGCGCGACCTGCTGGCCAAGCACCTCGAGGAGTGCAGGCCCTGCCTGGAGCAGTACGGCGTCGAGGAGCACCTCAAGGTCCTGCTGGCCCGCAAGTGCGGCGGCGACCAGGCTCCGGACGAGTTCCGCGCCCGGCTGCGCGCCTCGATCCGGCAGTCGGTGATCGACCACGGCGGGTCGGTCACGGTCACCAGGACCACCACGGTCGAGACGACGACCACGGTCGAGACCACCACCGAGGACTGAACCCCCGGACGTGCGAAGGCCCCCGGCGCGGTTGCGCCGGGGGCCTTCGCACGTCTGAGGCGACCGCTCAGGCGTTGGGGCGCTTACCGTGGTTCGCGCCACCCTTCTTGCGGTCGCGACGCTTGCGGGCGCGCTTCGACATGGGTGCCTCCTTGACTCGGGATTGACGCGGGACGCCTGCGACAGCAGTTCCCACGCCGCTGGCCACGATTTTGCCATGCCGCTCATCCCCGCCCCGGCTGGGCCGGTCGTGCGACGATGCGCGCGACCACACCCGCCCCGCGGCGGGCCCGTCGCCGGGGTGATGACGGTCGTCGCACCCGGGGGACAGCGCGCGGTGGCGGGTGGCACCGTGGTCGTCCTGGAGCCAGTCCCCTCGAAACCCCCGCGGAGTCGCGTGTCCACGCTCTCTGACCTGCTCGCCGAGCACACCGGCCTCTCCGGTGGCGCCGTCGACCACCTGCAACTGGTCGTCGCCGAGTGGCAACTGCTGTCCGACCTGTCCTTCGCCGACTTCCTGCTCTGGGTCAAGGTGACCGAGGAGTCCGACGGTGCCGCCGCGGCCGACCCCGAGGCCGGGGACCGCTACATCTGCGTGGCCCAGGCGCGGCCCACCACCGCCCCGACCGCCCACCCGGAGGACGTGGTGGGCAGCCACACCGACGCCAGGGAGAACCCGCAGCTGCGCCGCGCCGCCGCCGAGCGCCGAATCTGCCGCGAGGAGGACCCGCGCTGGTACCTGGGGGTGCCGGTGCGCCGCGAGGCGGTGCCGGTCAGCTTCGGCGGCGAGGTCGTGGGCATCCTGTCCCGGGAGACCAACCTCGCCGTGCCCCGGGTGCCCAGCGGCCTGGAGATCGCCTACCTGGGCATCGCGGGCGACCTGTGCCACATGGTCGGCGACGGCACCTTCCCCACCGCCGAACCCTCCCCGGACGTGCACACCAGCCCCCGCGTCGGCGACGGCCTGATCCGGCTCGACACCAGCGGCGCGGTCGTGTTCGCCAGCCCCAACGCGCTGTCGGCCTACCACCGGATGGGCCACGCCGCCGACCTGGTCGGGGTGCGGCTGGCCCCGCTGACCCGGTCGCTGATCGCCGACCCGTTCGACGCCACCGAGGTCGCCCAGCGGATCCTGATGGCCCTCGACGGGCAGCCCAGCATGCGCACCGAGGCGGAGTCGCGGCGCGGGGCGGCGGTGCTGTTCCGGGCGCTGCCGCTGCGCCCCGGCGGCAAGCCCGCGGGCGCGCTGATCCTCTGCCGCGACGTCACCGAGGTGCGCAGGCGCGACCGGGCGCTGATGTCCAAGGACGCCACGATCCGCGAGATCCACCACCGGGTGAAGAACAACCTCCAGACCGTCGCCGCGCTGCTGCGGCTGCAGTCGCGGCGGACGAACTCGCCGGAGGCCAAGGAGGCGCTGGCCGAGTCGGTCCGCCGGGTCGCCGCGATCGCCATGGTGCACGAGACCCTGTCCACCTCGGTGGACGAGCGGGTGGACCTCGACGAGCTGATCGACAAGGTCATCCCGGTCATCGGGGACGTGGCCGCGGCCGAGAGCCAGGTGAAGGTCCGCAAGAGCGGCCAGTTCGGCGTGGTCGCGGCCGAGACCGCCACCCCGCTGGTCATGATCCTGACCGAGCTGATCCAGAACGCCGTCGAGCACGCCTACCCGGCCGGGCACTCCGGCGAGGTGGTCGTGACCGCCACCCGCTCGGCCCGCTGGCTGGACGTGGTGGTCGCCGACGACGGCAGGGGCCTGCCGCGCGGCTTCTCCCTGGAGCGGGCGAACGGGCTCGGCCTGCAGATCGTGCGCACGCTGATGGAATCGGAGCTGCGCGGCACGCTGTCGCTGAGCCGCCGGGACCGCGCGGGCACCGAGGCGGTGCTGCGCGTTCCCCTTTCCCACCGCCGCGGTTAGGGATCGCATTAGGGGATCGGGCCGGTTAGGGGCTTTCCCCGATTCGGGGAAAGAGTTGGTAAAAGGCAAGAAGGTCGATCACCGATTTCTCGGTGATCGACCTTCTACGCGTTTGTGTTGTGCGGAAGCTCAGGCGTTGCTGCGTGCCCGGGTACGAGCGTTGCGGCGCTTCAGCGCACGACGCTCGTCCTCACTCATTCCGCCCCAAACGCCAGCATCCTGGCCGCTCTCGAGTGCCCAGGACAGGCAGTTGGAGGCGACGGGGCAGCGGTGGCAAACGGCCTTCGCCTCGGAGACCTGCAGAACCGCTGGACCACTCGTCCCCACGGGGAAGAACAGTTCGGGGTCCTCGTCACGGCAGGCCGCGCGGTGGCGCCAGTCCATTTCTACTTGCTCCTCGCTCAAGGCGCGCAATGGCGTGCCTCTAGTCGTCATCCGGTCGTCGGGGTGCTTGTGAATGGTTTCACGAACTCAGCGGATGTCAAGGGTTGTTCTGACCCCGGTGAGTGAACTCACCCGAAAGATCCACGTCAGCGCCCTGTGGCGACCGAGAGCAACGATTTGATCACGGCCGTAACACGGCTGTGGACCCCCGGTCGGGGCGTCTGACAACAGCGAGCATCTGGAGTTGTGGATCTGTGTACGCCCAAAGACCTACCCGGGCCCCCAGAACCTCAAACAACGACTGTCAGCGCGTCCGGAACAGCGGTGAAAACCACTCGCTTCCGCTCCCCGAGCAGGTCTCCGTCGCACTGCAACCGCACCGGCTCCGCCGAGGTGACCACGACGCCGGGGATGTCGTCGCGGCGCACCAGGCGCTTGCCGTGCTGCTTGTCGGCAGTGCTCAGCGCCCGCCGGAACGCCCCCAGCACCGTCGGCACGCTCAGCGACCGCAGCGCGAACAGCCCCAGCCCGCCCTCGAAGGTGCAGCCGGGGTTGAGCCGGATCGGGCGGCTGTTGAGGTAGGTCCACGGGTCGGTGTTCGACACGAACGCCAACCGCAACCCCTCGATCGGCGCCTCACCGGGGATCTCCAGGGTGAGCGCGGGCCGACCCCGGCCGGGGCGCACGTACCTGGCCAGCGCCGAGCGCGCGTAGAGCGAGGTGGTGGCCTTCTTGCCGCGCTTGCGGGCGACCCGCTCGACCACGTCGGCGTCCCAGCCCATGCCCGCGTTGAAGGTGAACCACCGGTGCGCGCCGCCGTCACCGTCGGCCTCCACCCGGCCCAGCCCGACCCGCCGCGTCCGCTCCCGCGCCAGCGCGCGGAGCAGCACGTGCGTCGCCTCCACCGGGTTGCGCGGCAGCCCCAGGGCGCGCGCGAACACGTTGGCGGAACCGCCGGGCACCACGCCCAGCATGGGGGTGTCCGACCGGGGACCGGCGGCCAGCAGGCCGTTGACGACCTCGTTGACCGTCCCGTCACCGCCGTGCGCGACCACCAGGTGCGCGCCGTCGACGGCGGCCTGCGCGGCGGCGGCCTGCGCGTGGCCCCGGTAGTCGGTCTCCACCACGTCGAGCTTCACCGCGCTGGCCAGCGCGCTCGCCAGCACGTCCCGGCCCGCCGGGGTGGTGGCGGTGGCCTTCGGGTTCACCACGAGAACTGCTCGCATTACCGCAGGGTAAGCCGGCATCCGCACCGTCGCGGACGTCGCCCGCCACCACGGGGTGAATCCGCCACCGAACCGGGGTCAGCCACCCGGGTCGACCGTGACGCTCAGCAGGCACCACTTCGCTCATCCGTGACCGAGTCCGACGCTCCTTCCGCTGCGGCGCCTCCCGATCCGACGAGTGCACCCAGACGACCGTCTGCTCATCGCTCCGCGAGGTGTGACACCCCTGATCTTGCCCGCCCCGCTCGCCCGGCACGACCGGCCGTCCGAGTGGCATACGATCGGCGGTGCACACGCACCGTCACGTGCGCCCCCCGACCGACCCGCCCCCGACCCCTTCGAGGCCCCTGTGCGACTGACCTCCACGGCCCCCCGCACCGTGCTCGGCGCGGGCGCGCTGATCGGCCTGCAAGCCCTCGTCGCCCTGGGCTTCACGGCGTTCATGGTGTTCCAGGCCTTCGGCGGGGACACCTCGTTCGACACCGGGACCGTGCTCGGCGAGGCGGCCTACTTCGCCGTCCTCACCGCGGGCATCGCCGCCTGCTCGGCGGGGCTGCTGCTGGGGAAGACCTGGTCGCGCAGCCCGTCGATCGTGCTCCAGGTGCTCCTGGCCGGTGCCGCCTGGTACGCCCTGGGCCCGTCCGGGCGCCCCGACATCGGCATCCCGGTCGGCCTCGGCTGCCTGATCACCCTGGTCCTGCTGTTCCACCCCGCCACCACGGCCTGGGCCGAGGGCCTCGAAGACGAGTAGTGCCCCGAACGGGTGCGGCGCGGCCACAATGGCCGCGCCGCGATCACGTCGGGAAAATCTCCGACCACCGGGCGGTCAGCCCCGCGCCCCCGCGCCCAGGGCGGCCAAGGCGGCGTCAGTCAGCCGGTGCACGGTCCACCCGTTCATCGGCACCGCCCCGATCGACCGGTAGAACCCGAGGGCGGGCTCGTTCCAGTCCAGCACCCACCACTCCAGCCGCTGGTACCCGCGGGCCACGCACTCCTCGGCCAACGCGGTCAGCAGCGCCTTGCCCAGCCCGCCACCGCGCTCGGTCGGCCGCACGTAGAGGTCCTCGAGGTAGATCCCGTGCGTCCCGCGCCACGTGGAGAAGTTCAGGAACCACAGCGCGCACCCGACCACCTCCCCACCCACCTCGGCGACGTGTCCGAACAAGGCGGGCGCGTCGCCGAACAGGGCGGCCCGCAACTGCTCGGCGGTCAGGTGGCACTCGTGGGGCGCCCGCTCGTACTCGGCCAACTCGTGCACCAACCCCACCACGGCGTCCACATCGGACTCGGACACCCGGCGGACCCTGCTGTCGGTCATGGATTCCTCACTGGCGAAGGGATGTTCATGCGCTTGATCTGCGGAACGCCGCGCTCGTCACCGAGCACCACGATCCCCGCCGCGTCAAGTCCGAAGTGGACGCCGAAGGTCGACGGCTGCCCGATCCAGGCGGCCACCAGCACCCGGCTGAAGTGCCCGTGCCCCACCAGCACCACGTCGCGGTCCAATCGCCGGACCCGGTCCAGCAGCCGCGCCGCGCGCTCGGTCACCTGCTCGGCGCTCTCCCCGTTCGGGCAGGGGTGCGTCCACACCGTCCACCCGGGCACCGCCTCCCGGATCTCGGGCGTGGTCAGCCCCTCGTAGTCGCCGTAGTCCCACTCCGCCAGCTCTTCGGTGGTCTCGTCCACGGCCAACCCGGCCAACGCGGCCGTCCGAACCGCCCGCTGCCGGGGGCTGGTGATGACCACGGCCCCCCGCTCGCCGCGCAGCCCCGCCAACACCTCCCCGGCCCGCCGCGCCCGCGCCTCCCCCTCCCCGGTCAGCGGGATGTCGGTGCGCCCGGTGTGCTTACCGGTCTCGGACCACTCGGTCTGCCCGTGCCGGAGCAGATAGACGGTGTTGCTCATGCGCTGATCCTAAGCCCCTTGTCCGTTGTGCTACCGATGAGTAACTTGGTTTTCCGTGACCGCCACCACGACCTATCGCGCCTGGCAGGCCCTCGCGGGCAAACCCCTCGGCCCCCGCCTCTTCTCCGCCGCGGCCGTGCTCCGCGTCCCCTACTTCGGCACCATCCTCCCCACGGTGGTCGACATGCGCCCCGGCCGCGCCGAGGTCCGCGCGCCCAAGTGGTGGGGCGTGCACAACCACATCGGCACCTTCCACGCCATCGCCGTGTGCAACATGGCCGAGATCGCCATGGGCATGCTCGCCGAGGCCACCGTCCCCACCACCCACCGCTGGATCCCCAAGGGCATGGTGGTCGCCTACACGGCCAAGGCCACCACCAGCCTCACCGCCGTGGCCACCGCCGAGGTCCCGCAGTTCGGCCCGGACCCGTTCGACCTCCCCGTCCCGGTCTCCATCCGCGACCGCGCGGACCAGGAGGTCGCCACGGCCACCATCACCATCCGCATCTCCCCGGCCAAGTGACCCCGCCGTACCGGTCTCACCGAACGCGCGTCAGTTGAGGACGACCACCTCGAGGAGTCTGCGAACCAACTGGTTGCGCTGCCGGGGAACTCCCCGGCTGTGTGTGGTCGACATCCCGCAGCACCGATGACGAAGGTCCACGAGAATGCGCCCCCCGGTGTATTCGGATTTCCAGGAATCGGGCTTGATGAACTGCGTGGTCGTCTTCGGGGTCGATAGCGCGTGCGTCCAGCCTCCCCGGAGTTCGTCCTCATAGGAACGGCTTGGGCCGTGTGTGGGCCGTCTGAGGAACTGGACAACGGCAAACGGCGCTGACCGGCGGAACGAAAATCCGCTGGTCAGCGCCGCTTTGGACGCGTCTAGCTCACGCCTTCTTGGTCTCCCAGAAGACCTTGTCGATCTCGCCGATCAGGTCGAGGAGGGCCTGGCCGGTGGCCGGGTCCATCGAACCCTTGGTCCCGGTGGCGCCCGCGGCCTTGGTGGCGCGGTTGAACAGGTCGTGGAGGTCCGGGTACTTCTCGAAGTGCGGGGGCTTGAAGTAGTCGGTCCACAGGACCCACAGGTGGTGCTTGACCAGTTCGCTGCGCTGCTCCGCGATCAGGATGGCGCGGGTGCGGAACTCGGGGTCCTCGTTGTCCTGGTACTTCTGCTGGATGGCCTTGACGGACTCGGCCTCGATGCGGGCCTGCGCCGGGTCGTACACGCCGCACGGGAGGTCGCAGTGTGCGGTTGCCTCCAGGCGAGGGGTGAGAAAGCGCGACACCAGTCGCATGGTTCCTCCATGGCAAAACGGGGATGCTCCGACGAAATCGACCCTACTCCGGGGGGCGCGGGGTGGCAGGTGGAGGTGGTCGGAGATGATCGCCACGCGGGGGACGGGAGCGGCCGGGGGGAGGGGCGGCATGGACGTGGTGATGGGGTGGTACCCGCTGCGCCGGGTGCGGGTCCGCGGGCCCTCGATGGCCCCGACGCTGGGGGACGGGGACACCGTGGTGGCGGTGCGCAAGAACCCCCGGCCGGGTGACGTGGTGCTGGTGACCTGGGACGACCGGCCCGGGCAGTTGTCGGTGAAGCGGGCGGTGCGGCCCGACGGCGGCGGGTGGCACGTCGAGGGGGACAACCCGCGCGGGTCCACCGACTCCCGGGGGTTGGGGCCCGCCCGGGTGCACGCCGTGGTCCTCTGGCGGCTGGCGCCCGCGCCCCGGCGGCTCGGGCGGTCGCGGCCCTGACGGTGGACCGCGCCGGGCACGGGCGGCCCTGGCAGGGGGCCTGTGAACCGCGCCGGGCTCGGGCGAGCGGCCTGGACGGGGCTCGACGGGCGCAAACCACACCGGACCTGGCGCAGGCCACACCGGACCTGTGGGCCGCGCCGGGGCTCGGGCAGCGGCTTGGGCGGGGCTCGGCTGGCACGGGCTGTACCGGAACCGTGTGCCATGCCGGAGCTGGGGCGGTCGGCCTGGACGGGCTCGGCAGGCGCGGGCTGTACCGGAACCGTGTGCCACGCCGGGGCTCGGGCAGCGGACCGGGTGATCTCGGCGGGCACGGGCCACACCGGACCAGCGGGCACACGAGGCTCGGGCGGGTCCGCGGACCGCGCGAGGAGTCAGGCGGTGGCGGTCCTGAGCTTCTCGTAGTGGGCCACGCAGTCGGCGTACTGGGGGAGCAGGCCGGTGGCCAGGGCCTCGGCCAGCGACGGCGCCGCCTCGTCCTTTTCGGACAGGACCGCGGGCAGCCCCGGTTCCCACGGCAGCGCCAGGTTCGCGTCGAGGGGGTTGATGCCGTGTTCGGCGCCGGGGTTGTAGCCGGTGGAGCACAGGTAGGAGATCACCGTGTCGTCCTCGAGGGCGACGAAGCCGTGGCCGACGCCCTCGGGGACGTAGACCGCGCGGAAGTCGACCGGGTCGAGCCGGACCGCGTCCCACTGGCCGAAGGTGGGCGAGCCGACCCGCAGGTCCACCACGAAGTCGAGCAGCGCGCCCTGCGGGCAGTACACGTACTTGGCCTGGCCGGGCGGCACGTCGGCGAAGTGCAGGCCGCGGATGGCGCCCTTGCGGGACTGGCTGTGGTTGCTCTGCGCCACCGTCAGCGGGTGCCCGACCGCCTTGGTGAACGCCTCGCCCTGGAACGGGGACACGAACACGCCGCGGGCGTCCGGGAACGTCCGGGGGGTGAACTCGAAGGCGTCGGGAACGTTCAGCTCGCGTACCTGCATGGGGTGATTCTAGAGAGCCGTTCCGGCCCGCGGCGCGCAAGAGGGGCTTGACGGCGGGCAGAGACGTGCCTCACGCGCCTGTTGCGCCATTCGGCTGTCACACGGAGAAAACACCAGGTACACCTGTGCGCGATCAACAAAACCGGACGGACGTCTTGCGAAACCGGGTCTGACCTGCGGACAAAGGTCGCCTCGATGTGACCCCCACCGCAGACACCGCCGGAAGGGAGCTGCCAGACTGGCCGGACCGCAGCGTCCGCGGCCGTCGCCCCCGCACCCCCGGGGCGGTGACCGAACCCCCGCCGGGCAACGGTCGCGGCCCACCGCGACGGACCGTACGAACCGTCGCGGCCACGCCGTCGCCGTCCCGACGACCGCTCCGTGCTTCCGCGCGCGTCGAGCGCAGTGCGATCCAGGAGGGACGCCATGACCGCTTTGAACGAGATTGAGGCAAGTGTGAGCGACGACGTGACGGCGGTGCCGATCACCGACGAGGAGATCTTCACCGCGCACGAGGGCGGCAAGCTCGGCATCGAGGTGACCAAGCCGCTGGCCGACCCGCGCGCCCTCGCCATCGCCTACACCCCGGGGGTGGCCAAGGTCAGCCTGGCGATCGCCCAGGACAAGGCGCTGGCCAAGCGCTACACCTGGACCTCGCGGCTGGTGGCGGTCGTGTCCGACGGCACCGCGGTGCTCGGCCTCGGCGACATCGGCGCGGCGGCCTCGCTGCCGGTCATGGAGGGCAAGGCGGCGCTGTTCAAGACCTTCGGCGGCCTGGACTCGATCCCGCTGGTGCTCGACACCACGAACGTCGACGAGATCATCGAGACCCTGGTGCGGCTGCGGCCCTCCTTCGGCGCGGTCAACCTGGAGGACATCTCCGCCCCGCGCTGCTTCGAGCTGGAGGACCGGCTGATCGAGGCGCTGGACTGCCCGGTCATGCACGACGACCAGCACGGCACCGCGATCGTGCTGCTGGCGGCCCTGCGCGGCGCCAACAAGGTGCTGTCGAAGGACATCCGCGACCAGCGCGTGGTCATCGCGGGCGCGGGCGCCGCGGGCGTGGCCTGCGCGAAGATCCTCATCGCCGCCGGGGTCGGCGACGTGACCCTGCTGGACTCCCGGGGCATCGTCTTCCCCGGCCGCGACGGGCTCAACCCGATCAAGGAGCGGATGGCCGAGGTCACCAACAACGCCAACCTGCGCGGCGGCGCGGCCGAGGCCATGCGCGGCGCGGACGTGTTCGTCGGCCTGTCCGCGGGCACCGTGCCCGAGGAGGTCGTGGCCTCGATGGCGCCGGACTCCATCGTCTTCGCCCTGTCGAACCCGGACCCGGAGATCCACCCCGAGGTGGCGCGGCGGCACGCGGCGATCGTCGCCACCGGCCGCAGCGACTTCCCGAACCAGATCAACAACGTGCTGGCCTTCCCCGGCATCTTCCGCGGCGCACTGGACGCGGGCGCCCGGCGGATCACCGAGCGGATGAAGCTGGCCGCGGCCGACGCGATCGTCGCCGTCGCCGAGGACGACCTGGGACCGGACCGGATCGTCCCCAGCGCCCTGGACCCGCGGGTGGCCCCCGAGGTGGCCGCGGCGGTCGCTCGGGCGGCGAAGGAGGACGGGGTAGCCTGACCCACAGCGGGATGCTCGGCAGCGGTGCCCCACCCGCTCACACGAGGGGTGGAGGTTGCGCCGTGGCCGAGCATGTCGTGCGGGCCGACCCCCACGCCCGCACCCCTGCCACCCCCGACACCCCCGGCGCCGGACCCGTACCGGGTCCGGCGCGCGGTCGATCTCCCGCCCCCGGACTGGTAGAACCGGGCGTGGCCAACTTCGACGACGACCCGGCCGCCGAGCGCGCCGTGCTGCTGGAGGCCCAGCGGATCGCGCGCATGGGGAGCTGGACCGTCGAGGCCGCCACGGGCCGCACCTACCTCTCCGCCGGGCTGCGCGGCCTCTGCGGGCTCCCGGCCGACGGCACCGTCGAGGACCTGGTCGCCCTGGTGCACCAGGAGGACCTGGCGGTGCTCGGCGAGTTCCGCGACCGGCTGTGGGCGCAGCGCAGCCCGGAGACCCTCGACCTCGACGTCCGCGACCTGACCGGGGAGCGGTCCTACCTGGTGCGCGCCCGCGCCGAGTTCGACGCCTCCGGCGCGCTGGTGACCGTGCACGGCACCGTGCAGGACGTCACCAAGATCCGCGCCCTGGAGCGCCAGCTCAGCCAGGACGGGCGGCTGTTCCGCGAAACCCAGCGGGTGGCCAGGATGGGCACCTGGGAGTGGGACACCGCGACCGGCGACTGCGTGTGGTCCTCCATGCTCTACGACTTGGCGGGCATCGCCCCCGGCACCGCGATCACCTACTCGGACTACCTCAAGATCGTGCACCCGGACGACCGCGGCTGGGTCGACCAGCGCTGGCAGGAGCTGGCGAGCGCGCGCAGGCCGGTGGAGTGCGAGCACCGGGTGGTCCGCCCCGACGGCAAGCGGCGGGTGTTCCGGGTGCGCGGCGAGGCCGCCGACCCCGACCGCGGCGTCATGATCGGCACCTGCCAGGACGTCACCGAGCAGCGCTCCACCGAGACCAGGATGCAGCGCTCCAGCAAGCGGTTCACCGACCTGGTGGCCATCACCCCGGTCGGCATCGCGCTGTTCGACGACGCCGAGCGGCTGGTCGACGCCAACGACGCGCTGTGCTCGCTGCTGGGCATGGACCTGGAGCGGCTGCGCGGCACCACCGCCGAGCAGCTCACCCACCCCGACGACCGCGAGTCCCGGCGCGGCCGCGACACCCCGGCCTTCCACAGCGGGCAGCGGGTGCTCAGCACCGCCGCGGGCAAACCGGTCTACTGCGAGCTGAACGCCACCGTGTCGGTCACCGACGACGGCAGGCGCTTCTGGCTGGTGGTCTTCGCCGACGTCACCGACCGCCGCCGCACCGCCGAGCGCCTGCGCTACCAGGCCACCCACGACGAGCTGACCGGCCTGCCCGGCCGGGCCGCGGTCAAGGAACTGCTCGCCACCCTGCTCGGCGGTCGCGACTACCAGCGCATCGCCCTGCTGTTCTGCGACGTCGACAACTTCAAGCGGGTCAACGACTCCCTGGGCCACGACGTCGGCGACGAGCTGATCACCGCCCTGGCCCGCCGCCTGGAGCGCGGGCTGCCGCCGAGCTGCACGGTGGCCAGGATGTCCGGCGACGAGTACGTCGTCATCTGCTCCGACGTGGACGAGGCGGGCGGCGTGGAGGTGCTGGCCAACCAGGTGGCGAGCCTGCTGCGCACGGCGGTGCCGGTCCGCGGTCAGCTACTGCGGGTGTCGGCGTCGATCGGCGCTGCGGTGCCCACCGGCCCGGAGACCAGTGGCGCCGACCTGCTGCGCTACGCCGACGCGGCCATGTTCGCCGCGAAGGCCCGGGGCACCGGCCGCGTCTCGATGGCCTCGGACGCGCTGATCGCCTCGGCCAACAGCCAGATGCTGCTGGAGGGCCAGCTGCGCGAGGCCATCGCCAACGACCAGTTGATCCTGCACTACCAGCCGGTCGTCGGCCCGGACGGCACGGTCCTGTCCGCCGAGGCCCTGGTCCGCTGGCCGCACCCGGAGCGCGGCCTGCTCATGCCCGGCGAGTTCCTCCCGGTCGCCGAGCAGGGCGACCTCCAAGGCGAACTGGATCGCTGGGTGCTGCGCACCGCGTTCACCGAGGCGGCCGAGTGGCCCCAGCTCTGCGGCGGCGTGCTGACCGGTGGCGTGGGCATCGCGGTCAACCTGGCGGGCCTGGTCCCCGGCGACCCGGACTTCGTCGACATCGTCACCTCCTCCGTGGCCGCCACCGGCATCAGCTGGGACCGGGTCATCCTGGAACTGGTGGAGACCAGCCTCATCGACCTGCCCTCCCGCAGCCGCGAGGCCATGGCCGAACTGGTGGAGCGCGGCGTCCGCTTCGCCGTCGACGACTTCGGCACCGGCTACTCGTCCCTGGCCCGGCTCAAGGAACTCCCGGCGCAGATCATCAAGATCGACCGCCGGTTCGTCTCCGGGGTCGCCACCGACGCCTCCGACTTCGCCGTCGCCCGCGCCCTGGTCGACATGGCCAGGGCCATGGGCCGCAGTTGCGTCGCCGAGGGCGTGGAGAACGCCACCCAGTTCCACGTCCTGCGCGGTGTGGGCGTGGACGCCTACCAGGGCTGGCTGATGTCGAGACCCATCCCGGCCAGGGAATTCCGCGAACTCCTCAAGCTCGGCCCGGTCCACATCCCCAGCGGGGCCTAACCCGCCGCCGCCAGCACGGCCCGCAGCCGGTCCAGCGGCAGGTCGATCAGCCGGGCGTCCAGGTCCGCCTCGTCCGGGGCGAGGGCGGCGACCCGCTCCCTGGCCTCCCGCTTGGTCAGCCCCGGCGCGGCCCGGATCAGCGCCTCCCGCCACACGTTGCCCAGCTTGCCGTGCACCCGCTCCAGCAGCGCCCTCCCGACGCCGGGGGCGTCCACCGGGTCGGCGGTGACGACAGCGTGCTTCCCGTCGGGGGTGCTGCGGTGGAAGGTCAGCCGGAACTTGGCCGCCACCAGGTCCTTCACCGCGTTCTGCCCCCGGGCGTCGACGATGTCCGGGTGGTTGTTCGGCACCAGCGCGCCCACCCGCACCGACGGGGCGGCGACCAGCGTGCGCGCCAGCCACGGCCCCGGGTCGGCGGCGAGGTCGTAGGCGAGCGAACCCCCGGAGCGGACCGGTTCGGCCCACCCGGGGCCGAGCAGCGCGGGCTGCCCCACCGCGTCGGCCCGGGTCAGGCGGAGCAGGGCGGCGACGGCGTCCGGGTCGGTGCCGCCGGACTCCAGGGACTGGGGCCCGTGCGTGTAGATGCCGATGCCCGACTCGGCCAGGCGCGGGGAGCGCGCGGTCGGTTGCAGCACGTACAGGTCACTCGCGCTGCCCACGGCCTGCGCGCCCCGGTAGCGGTTGAAGCCCGGCAGCACCGCCTCGAACACCAACCCCAACCGCAGGACCTCCTGCTGCGTCTTGAGCCCCAGGGTCGGGTTGCGGGAGCTGTAGCCGTAGGCCACGACCACCCGGCCGTCCGGGTCGCGCAGGCCCTCGACGCCGCGCGCGAGGAACAGGCGCATCCCCTCCGGGGTGTACGGGGGGTCGGTGAAGACCAGGTCCGCCGAGCCGACGGCCAGCGGGGGCAGGCCGAAGCGGAAGTCGGCGTGCAGGCAGCGCACGTCCAGGCCCCGGTCGCGGGCCACGCCGTCCACGTAGGACAGCAGCCGGTCGTCCAGGTCGACCACCGTCGCCCGCAGGCCCGGGCGCAGCGTGCAGGCGGCGAGCGCGGTCAGGTCGTGGTCGCCGACGCAGAGCAGGTGCGCGCCGTCGAGCCAGTAGGTGTCGTCGAGCCAGCGGGCCCGGCGCAGCACCGTGTCCGCGTCGGCCTGCACGTGGTCGAGGGCGCGCAGCGGGGCGGGCACCCCCGCCAGGTACTCCTCGACCGCCGCCGCCACCGCGCCAGGGTCGGCCGGGGGGAGGGTCGCCAGGTCGCGGAACCGCCCGGCCGCCGACCCCACCGCCCGCCACGCCGCGCCGTCGCGCTCGACGAGGTCGCCGCAGGCGGCCAGCAGCTCCTCCACCGTGCGCCGGGGCTGCGCGGAGGCGCGCACCAGCTCCTCCAGCGGGGTCCAGCCCCCGGCGAGGGTGCCGAGGAGGGCGCGCAGCGGGCGGGTGTGCGCACCGCGGGTGTCCAGGAAGGTCGTCAGCGAGTCGGCCACAACCGCGAGAGCCTACGGAAGGTGGCGCACCCGGTTGACCCGGATGGGAGATTCCCGGCACAGACCCGCCGGTCACATCCTGGAACACCCTGCCCACCCGGCGCCGCCGGACTAGGGTTTTCGAATCCACGGCCGGCAAGGAGCCGTGTCGAACGAGGGGCCCGAGTGATCGAGTTCCAGTCCGTGACCAAGCGCTACCCCGACGGCACGGTGGCGGTGGACGCGCTGGACCTGACCATCGAGGACGGCGGGATCACCGTCCTCGTCGGTCCGTCCGGCTGCGGCAAGACCACCTCGCTGCGCATGATCAACCGAATGGTCGACCCGACGGAGGGCACCGTCCTCATCGACGGGCGCGACGTCCGCGCGCAGTCGCCGTCCGCGCTGCGCCGCGGCATCGGCTACGTGATCCAGAACGCGGGCCTGTTCCCGCACCGCACCGTGCTCGACAACGTGGCCACCGTCCCGGTGCTCACCGGCACCGGCAGGGCCGCCGCGCGCAAGCGGGCCGCGGAGCTGCTGGAGACCGTGGGCCTGCCCGCCGCCCTCGCCAAGCGCTACCCGGCGCAGCTCTCCGGCGGCCAGCAGCAGCGCGTCGGCGTGGCCCGCGCGCTCGCCGCCGACCCGCCGGTGCTGCTGATGGACGAACCGTTCAGCGCCGTCGACCCGATCGTCCGCGACGACCTGCAGGAAGAGCTGCTGCGCCTGCAATCCGAGCTGGGCAAGACCATCGTCTTCGTCACCCACGACATCGACGAGGCGATCAAGCTCGGCGACAAGGTGGCGGTGCTGCGCGTCGGCGGGCGGCTGGCCCAGTTCGACACCCCCTCGGCGCTGCTGGCCGGCCCGGTGGACGACTTCGTCGCCTCCTTCGTCGGCCGCGACCGCGGCTACCGCGCCCTGGGCTTCCTGTCCGGCCACGGCGTCCCGGTCGGTCCCGTGTCCAGCGTCCCGGTCGGCACGGCGGTCGACACCGCCCGCGGTCAGCTCACCGACGGCTGGGCGGTCGTCGTCGACGACGCCAAGCGCCCGCTGGGCTGGGTCTCCGCCGACCTGCTGTCGTCCTCGGGCGAGGCGGTGAGCGCGGAGAACCTGGTGTCCGGCGGCTCCCTCTACTCCGTCGACGCCGAGTCCGGCGGCACCTCTGGTTCGCTGCGCAACGCCCTCGACGCCGCGCTCAGCTCCCCGTCCGGCGTCGGCATCGCCGTCGACAGCGGCGGCGCCGTGGTCGGCGGGGTCACCGCCGACACCGTCATCGCCGCGCTGGCCGAGGCCCGGCGGTCGGGCGAGGTCCCCACGTGACCTGGCTCCTGAACAACCTCGACGGGCTGGGCCCGATCATCCTCACCCACCTGTGGCTGGCGCTCGTACCGGTCGTGGCGGGCACCCTGGTCTCCATGCCCCTGGGCTGGGCGGCGAGCCGGTGGCCGGTGGCCAAGGCGATCCTGGTCCCGCTGTCCAGCCTGCTCTACACGATCCCGTCGCTCGCCCTGTTCGTGATCATGCCGCTGGTCCTCGGCACGCAGAGCCTCGAACCGATCAACGTGCAGGTGGCGCTGACGCTCTACACCGTGGCCCTGCTCGTGCGGTCGATCACCGACGCGCTCTCCGCCGTCCCCGAGTCGGTCACCACCGCCGCCACCGCCATGGGCTACCGCCCGATCGGCCGGTTCTTCGCCGTCGAACTGCCGCTGGCCGTGCCGGTGCTGATCGCGGGCATCCGGGTCGCGGCGGTGTCCAACATGGGCCTGGTCGCCATCGGGCAGCTCATCGGCGTCACCAGCCTCGGCCTCCTCCTGCTCCAGGGCTCGCAGACCTCGCCGCCGAACTTCGACCAGATCATCGCCGGGATCGTGATCATCGTGCTGCTCGCGCTGGTCATCGACGGCCTGCTCGCCCTGCTGGGCAGGCGCCTCACCCCGTGGGCGCGGGTCGGCCCCAAGGCGGGGGCGGCCACGTGAGCATCTTCCAGCAGATCGTCGACTGGCTCACCGACCCCGCCCACTGGCGGACCACCTACGGCGCCGCGGGCATCCCGCAGCGCGTCCTGGAACACCTGGGCTACACCGCGCTGGCCGTGCTCGCCTCCGCGGTCGTCGCGATCCCGCTCGGCGCCTGGATCGGCCACACCGGCAAGGGCGGCACGCTCGTCGTCGGCATCGTCAACTCCTTCCGCGCACTGCCCGAACTGGGCCTGGTCATCCTGCTCGTGCTGTGGTTCGGCATCCTCAACGCCGTGCCCGCGCTGACCATCGCCCTGGTGGTGCTGGGCATCCCGGTGCTGCTCGCGGGCACCTACGCGGGCATCCGCAACGTCGACCGCGCGGTGGTCGACGCGGCCCGCGGCATGGGGATGCGCGAGTGGGAAATCCTGCTCAAGGTCGAGCTGCCCAACGCGCTGCCGCTGATGTTCGGCGCGCTGCGGGCGGCCACCCTGCAGATCATCGCCACGGTCAGCATCGCCGCCCAGGTCTCCCTCGGCGGCCTCGGCCGGTACGTGATCGACGGCTTCTCCAACCGCGAGTTCGACCAGATGGCCTCCGGCGCGATCCTGATCGCCGCCCTGGCCATCGCCGTGGAACTGGTGCTCACCGGCGTGCAGTGGCTGGTGGTGTCCCCGGGACTGCGCAAGTCCGGCGCGCGCAAGGCGCGCGCCACCGGCAGAATCCACCAGATGGCGGTCCAGTCCGCACCGGAAAGCACATGAGGAGCCCCCGATGAAGCGCGTTCTCACCGCGGCGGCGGCGGCCACCGCCGCGCTGCTCACCCTGACGGCCTGCGGCGGGTCCGGCGACCCGCTCGCGGGCGGCTCCAGCGGCACGGGGACCCCCGCGCCCACGGACACCATCGCGGTCGGCTCGGCCAACTTCCCCGAGAGCACCCTGATCGCCGAGATCTACGCGGGCGCCCTGGAGGCCAAGGGCGTCAAGGTCACCCGGACGCTGAACATCGGCAGCCGCGAGACCTACTACCCGGGCCTGCAGGACGGCTCGATCGACCTGATCCCCGAGTACACCGGCGTGCTGCTCACCCACGTCAAGAAGGACGCCACCGCCTCCAAGGCCGACGAGGTCTACAGCGCCCTGCAGGCCGCGCTGCCCGGCACCCTGACCGTCCTGGACAAGTCGGCGGCCGAGGACAAGGACGCGGTGGTCGTCACCAAGGCCTTCGCCACCGAGAAGAACCTCAAGACCATCGGCGACCTGGCCAAGACCGGCCCGGTCACCTTCGGCGGTCCGCCCGAGTTCCAGAAGCGCGCCGACGGCATCCCCGGGCTCGCGGACAAGTACAAGCTGGAGCTCAAGGAGTACAAGTCCCTCGACGTCGGCGGCCCGCTGACCGTGGACGCGCTGAAGTCCGGCGCGGTCCAGGCGGCCGACCTGTTCACCACCGACCCGGCGATCACCACCAACGACTTCGTCGCCCTGGAGGACCCGGAGGCCAACTTCGCCGCCCAGAACGTGGTCCCGCTGATCAACAAGAGCAAGGCCGGCGACCTGGTCAAGTCCACGCTCAACGCCGTCTCGGCGAAGCTGACCACCGAGATCCTCATCGAGCTCAACGGCAAGCTCGCCGCGCCGAGCAAGCCCAACGCGGCCGTCGTGGCCAAGGAGTGGCTCGCCACCGCGGGCATCTGACCCACCGCACCCCACCGAGGCCCGCCCCCGACCCGGGGGCGGGCCTCGGCCTTTCCCGATCCGAGATCGGGCCCCGCCCACCCGCAGGCCCGGCCATCAGCCACCTCGAACCCCACCCGCGCAGCCGCCGACCACCCAACAAACCGACGGCCAGGCGACCCGCCACCCAAAACCCCACCGGGCGCAGCGATAGCCGACCACTCTGCCAACCGCCGGCCCGGCTACGAAAATGCCCGGGTGGGTGGATGTGCTTGGGTGGGGGTGCCGATCATGTGCGAGCCTGCTGGGGCTGTGGGGCATCTCTTCAGCCCCACTCGGTCACACTGGGCGCATGATCGGCGTAGGGGCCCCGCCCAAGCGGATCCACCCACCCGGGCGCCAGCGACAAAATCCCGGCTCTTGGACCGAAGCACACGGAGCGATCCCGGCGAAGCAGATCCACCCACGCAGATCAGTCCGCCCGGTGGCCGCCGATGCGCGCGGTCAACTCATCCGCCGCCACCCGGGTCAGCTCCGCCAACTCCGGCCAGGTGGCCCCGCACTCGGTCGGGCAACCGTGCCGGAACGTGGTGCTGATCGCGGCCACCGCCCGGCCACCGTGGTCGAACACCGCGACCGCCACCGAGGCGTACCCCTCGACCACGTACCCGTCCTCCACCGCCCACCCGCGCCTGCGCTCGGCCGCCAGCAGCGCCCGCAACTGCGGCAGGTGCCGCGGCCCCCGCCCGGTGCGGTCCACGAACGCGCGCCGCCCCGGGAACAGCACCCGCACCTGCGCGGCGGGCAGGTGCGCCAGCACCGCCCGGCCCGACGCGGGCAGGTGCCCGGGCAGCCGCACCCCGACGTCGGTGACGGTGTGCGCGTCGCCGGGGTGCTCGCGCAGCAGGTACAGGGTCTCGCCGCCGTGCAGCACGCCCAGGTGGGCGGCGTGCCCCGTGCGGGCGATGAGCCGGGCCAGCACCGGGCGGCCCAACCGCTGCAGCGGGTCGTGCCGCAGGTACGCCGAGCCGACCTCGAACGCGGCCACGCCAAGCCCGTACCGCCGCTCCTCCGGCAGGTGGGTGGCGAAACCGGCGGCGCACAGCTCGCCGAGCAGGTGGTAGGTGCTCGACCGGGGCAGCCCCAGCTCGCGGGCCACCGCGGCGGCGGTCACCGGACCGGCCTTCGCGGCCAGCAGCCGCAACACCGCCAGCCCCCGGCGCAGCCCGGGGACGTCACTGCTCGCACCCATCGGCGCAGACTACGTCTGGGATACCAGACGGTCTCACCCGATCCCCACTCGTCCCGGGCCGGGGCGGGGGCTGGAATGGGGGCATGGAGAGAGTCGTCCTCGACGGTGGTCCGCTCAGCCGCGACGAGGTGGTCGCGGTCGCCCGCGGCCTCGCCGGGGTCGAGGTGGCCGCGCCCGCGCTGGCCGGGGTCACCGCCACCCGGGCCCACGTCGAGCTCCTGGCCGAGGCCACCACCCCGACCTACGGGGTGTCCACCGGGTTCGGCGCCCTGGCCACCCGGCACATCCCGCTCGACCGCCGCGCCGCGCTCCAGCGCTCGCTGATCCGCTCGCACGCCGCGGGCGCCGGGCCCGAGGTCGAACCCGAGGTGGTGCGCGCGCTGATGCTGCTGCGGCTGCGCACCCTCACCACCGGCCGCACCGGCGTCCACCCGTCCACCGTGAACGCCCTCGCAGCCCTGCTGGACCGGGGGATCGTGCCGGTGGTGCACGAGTTCGGCTCGCTCGGCTGCTCCGGCGACCTCGCCCCGCTGTCGGCGGTCGCACTGGCGCTGATGGGGGAGGGGATGGTGCGCGACCCGGCGGGGGAACTGCGGCCCGCCGCCGACGCGCTCGCCGAGGCCGGGCTCGAACCGGTGGTGCTGGCGGAGAAGGAGGGGCTCGCGCTGATCAACGGCACCGACGGGATGCTCGGCATGCTGGCCCTGGCCGCCGCCGACCTGCGGCTGCTGCTCGACACCGCCGACCTCACCGCCGCGATGAGCGTCGAAGCGCTGCTGGGCACCGACCGCGTCTTCGCCGCCGACCTGCAGGCCCTGCGCCCGCACCCGGGCCAGGCGGTGTCGGCGGCGCGGATCGCCGCGTTCCTCGCCGGGTCGCCGATCGTGGCCAGCCACCGGGGACCGGACTGCGCCCGGGTGCAGGACGCCTACTCGCTGCGCTGCGCCCCGCAGGTGCACGGCGCCGCCCGGGACACCGTGGCGCACGCGGAAACCGTGGCCGACCGGGAACTGGCCGCCGCCATCGACAACCCGGTGGTGCTCGCGGACGGCCGGGTCGAGTCGAACGGCAACTTCCACGGCGCACCCCTGGCGTACGTGCTGGACTTCCTCGCCATCCCGGTCGCCGACGTGGCGAGCATGGCCGAGCGGCGCACCGACCGGATGCTCGACCAGGCCCGCTCGCACGGCCTGCCGCCGTTCCTCGCCGCCGACCCCGGCGTCGACTCCGGTCACATGATCGCCCAGTACACCCAGGCCGCGGTGGTCTCCGAGCTCAAGCGGCTCGCCGTCCCCGCCTCGGTCGACTCCATCCCCAGCTCGGCCATGCAGGAGGACCACGTCTCGATGGGCTGGTCCGCCGCCCGCAAGCTCCGCAGGGCCGTCGACGGGCTGACCACCGTCCTCGCCGTCGAACTCCTCACCGCCGCCCGCGCCCTCGACCTGCGCGCCCCGCTGACCTCGGGGCCGGCCACGGCCGCCGCCGTCGCCGCCCTGCGCGCCCACGTCCCCGGCCCGGGCCCCGACCGGCACCTCGCCCCCGAGATCGCCACCGCCGAGGCGCTCGTCCGCTCCGGCGCCGTGCTCGCCGCCGCGCACACCGCCACCAGGAGGACCCCGTGACCACCCCCGGACCCCGCCCCGTCCGCGCCGCGCGCGGCACCGCGCTCACCGCCAAGAGCTGGGAGACCGAGGCCGCGCTGCGGATGTTCCACAACAACCTCGACCCCGAGGTCGCCGAGCGCCCCGACGACCTCGTCGTCTACGGCGGCACCGGCAAGGCAGCCCGCGACTGGGGCAGCTTCGAGGCCATCACCCGCGAGCTGACCACCCTCGACGAGGACGAGACGCTGCTCGTGCAGTCGGGCAAACCGGTCGGGGTCATGCGCACCCACGAGTGGGCGCCGCGGGTGCTCATCGCCAACTCCAACCTTGTCGGCGACTGGGCCACCTGGCCGGAGTTCCGCAGGCTGGAAGCCCAGGGGCTGACCATGTACGGGCAGATGACCGCCGGTTCGTGGATCTACATCGGCACCCAGGGCATCCTCCAGGGCACCTACGAGACCTTCGCCGCCGTCGCCGCCAAGCGCTTCGGCGGCACCCTGCGCGGCACCCTCACCCTCACCGCGGGCCTGGGCGGCATGGGCGGCGCGCAACCGCTCGCGGTCACCATGAACGACGGCGTCGCCCTGTGCGTCGAGGTCGACCCCGACCGCGCCCGCCGCCGCGTGCAGACCCGCTACCTCGACGAACTCGCCGACGACCTCGACGGCGCCGTCAGCAGCGCCCTGGCCGCCAAGGCCGCCGGTCGGCCGCTGTCGGTCGGGGTCATCGGCAACGCCGCCGAGGTCCTGCCCGAACTGCTCCGCCGCGGCGTCGAGGTCGACGTCGTCACCGACCAGACCTCCGCGCACGACCCGCTGGCCTACCTGCCCCGCGGCGTCGACCTCGCCGACTGGGCCGCCTACGCCGCCGACAAGCCCGACGAGTTCACCGCCCGCGCCCGCGAGTCCATGGCCGAGCACGTCGGTGCCATGGTCGGCTTCCTCGACGCGGGCGCCGAGGTCTTCGACTACGGCAACTCCATCCGCGGCGAGGCCCAACTCGGCGGCTGCGACCGGGCGTTCGACTTCCCCGGCTTCGTCCCCGCCTACATCCGCCCCCTGTTCTGCGAGGGCCGCGGCCCGTTCCGCTGGGCGGCGCTCTCCGGCGACCCGGCCGACATCGCCGCCACCGACCGGGCCGTGCTGGACCTGTTCCCCGACAACGAACCCCTGGCCCGCTGGATCCGCCTGGCGGGCGAGCGCGTCGCCTTCCAGGGCCTGCCCGCCCGCATCTGCTGGCTCGGCCACGGCGAACGCCACCTGGCGGGCCTGCGCTTCAACGAGATGGTCGCGAGCGGCGAACTGGGCGCCCCGGTCGTCATCGGCCGCGACCACCTCGACTGCGGCTCGGTCGCCAGCCCCTACCGCGAAACCGAGTCCATGGCCGACGGCTCCGACGCCATCGCCGACTGGCCCCTGCTCAACGCCCTGGTCAACACCGCCTCCGGCGCCACCTGGGTCTCCCTCCACCACGGCGGCGGCGTCGGCATCGGCCGCTCGATCCACGCGGGCCAGGTCACCGTCGCCGACGGCACCCCCCTCGCCGCCGCCAAGCTCGAACGAGTCCTCACCAACGACCCCGCCACCGGCGTCCTCCGCCACGTCGACGCGGGCTACGACCGCGCCACCGAGGTCGCCACCGCCCACGGCATCCCCGTCCCGATGGCCCGCCCGTGACCACTGTGGACAACTCTTCCCCGACCCCCCGGTTTCGTCGTACCCCCGCGGTAGCGTTGAAACCGGGGGTCCCCCGGGCCGCCTGTGGATGGATGCGCGCGAACCCTGCTTTCCCTGCAGTAGAATGGAATTCGGGGGCTCCCAGGGCGGCCTGTGGACAACTGGATGCGCGTTCCGCCGCTCCTCGGGTAGCGTTGAAATCAGGGGTCCCCTGGGGCGCCTGTGGATGGGTGCGAGCGGATTCCGGCTTTCCTGCGGTAGCGTGGGAGTTGAGGACTGCCTTTGTGGCCTGGGGACGGTTGCGCCCGGGTTTCGGCTTTTCTTCGACAGCCTGGGATTCGGGGGCTGCCTCGGCGGGCTGTGGATGGATCGCGGCGGGGTGTCGTACCCCTGCGGTAGCGTGGAAATCGGGGGGACCCCCGGGGTTGTGGATGGATTCGGTGCGGGGCAAGGGGATCGCGGTAGCCTGGCGGGTTGGGGGTGCTCGGTGACTTCGCTCGACGACCTGGCCGGGGTGGGGGTGGACCGGCGCGGGGGGTTCGCGCGGCACGGGTTCACGGGGGTCGACCTGGAGTTGCGGGCGTGGTTCACCGGAGAGGCGGAGCGGCGGGGGCTCGGGGTCGAGACCGATCGCAACGGCAACGCCTGGGCGTGGTGGGGTGAGCCGGGGGAGGGGGCCGTCGTGACCGGCAGCCACCTCGACTCGGTGCCCGGGGGTGGTGCGTTCGACGGGCCGCTCGGGGTGGTCGCCGCGCTGAACGCCGTGGACCTGTTGCGCACAAAGCAATTCACACCTGCCAAGCCGCTGGCCGTCGTGGTGTTCGTGGAGGAGGAGGGTGGGCGGTTCGGCAGCGCCTGCCTGGGGTCGCGGTTGATGACCGGGGCCATCGCGCCGGAGAAGGCGTTGGCGCTCAAGGACCTCGACGGGACCACGCTCGCCGAGGCCGCGCGCGCCTGCGGGGTCGACCCGGGCAGGGTCGGGCGCGACGAGGAGGCGCTGCGGCGGATCGGCACCTTCGTCGAACTGCACGTCGAGCAGGGGCGCGGGCTGGTCGACCTGGGGGCGGCGGTCGGGGTGGCGTCGTCGATCCTGGCGCACGGGCGGTGGCGGTTCCGGTTCCGGGGCGAGGGCAACCACGCGGGCGCCACCCCGATGGCCGACCGGCGCGACCCGATGCTCGCCGCCGCCGCGACCGTGCTCGCCGCACGGACCGCCGCCACCGGCGGGGCCCGGGCCACCGTGGGGCGGCTGCTGCCGGTACCCGGTGGCACCAACGTCATCGCCGCGGCGGTGGACCTGTGGCTCGACGCCCGCGCCCACGACACCGCCCGCACCCGCGCGGTCGTGCACGCCGTCACCGAGGCGGCGAGCAGGGCCGCGCGGGACGAGGGGTGCACCGTCGAGGTCACCGAGGAGTCCTACGGCGACACCGTGCACTTCGACCCCGCCCTCCGCGACGACCTGGCCGCCACCCTCGGCGGCGTCCCCGCCCTGCCCACCGGCGCGGGCCACGACGCGGGTGTCCTCGCCGCGCACACCCGCACCGCGATGCTGTTCGTGCGCAACCCCACCGGCGTCAGCCACGCGCCAGAGGAGTTCGCCGAGGCCGCCGACTGCGCCGCGGGAACCGAGGCCCTCGCCGACGTGCTCGCCCACCTCGCCCGATGACCGCCCACTGGGCCGCGCACGCCTGGCTCCCCACCGGCCCGGCCACCGGCGTCCGCATCGACACCGACGGCGCCACCATCACCCGGGTCACCACCGGGCAACCCCGGGGCGACGCGCACCCGCTCCCCGGCATGGTCTTCCCCGGCTTCGCCAACCCCCACTCCCACGCCTTCCACCGGGCCCTGCGCGGGCGCACCCACGGCGACGGCGGCACCTTCTGGACCTGGCGCGACCGCATGTACGCCCTCGCCGACCGCCTGGACCCCGACTCCTACCTCCGCCTCGCCCGCGCCGCCTACGCCGAGATGGCCCTGGCGGGCGTCACCGCCGTCGGCGAGTTCCACTACCTGCACCACGCCCCCGGCGGCACCCGCTACGCCGACCCCAACGCCATGGGCCACGCCCTCCTCCAGGCCGCCGCCGAGGCGGGCATCCGCATCACCCTCCTCGACACCTGCTACCTCGCGGGCGGCATCGACGAACCCCTGTCCCGGACCCAGCGGCGCTTCTCCGACGGCACCGCCGCCGCCTGGGCCGACCGGGTCGCCGCCCTCCGCCCGCCTCCCACCGACGTGGGCTTCCCCCCGGCACCCGCAGCCACTCCCACGCGCGGCGCGGGCGCACCCCCGCCGCCACAGGCCGCCGCACCCGACCCGACCAAGATCATCAGCCCCGGGGGACCCCCGAGTTCAACGTTACCGTCCACAGCCGACAGTTCGGAACCCTTGGCGGGCGGCCTGTGGACAACTCCTGGGGTGGCTGACCGCACCGCCGCCGCCCAGGGCGCAGCGCACCCCCGGCCGAGTTCGATGGCGGTGGTCGGTGCGGCGATCCACTCCGTGCGGGCCGTGCCGCGCGACCAACTCCCCGAGGTGGCCGCGTTCGACGGGCCGCTGCACGTGCACCTGTCCGAGCAGCCCGCCGAGAACGCGGCCTGCCTCGCCGCCCACGGGTGCACCCCCACCCGGCTCCTCGCCGAGGCCGGTGCCCTCGGGCCGCGCACCACCGCCGTCCACGCCACCCACCTCACCCCGGACGACATCCGCCTCCTCGCGGGCTCCCACGTCTGCTTCTGCCCCACCACCGAGGGCGACCTCGCCGACGGCCACGGGCCCGCCCGCGAACTCCTCGACGCGGGCGCCCGCCTCTCCCTGGGCAGTGACCAGCACGCCGTCGTCGACCCGCTGGCGGAGGCCCGGGCGCTGGAGCACGGAGAGCGCCACCGCACCGGGCAGCGCGGGCGCATCAGCCCGCACGAGTTGGTCACCGCCCTGACCGGTGCGGGGTACGACAGCCTCGGGCACGCGGGTGGCCGCATCGAAGCCGGTGCGCCCGCCGACCTGGTCGCCCTCCGCCTCGACTCGGTCCGGACCGCCGGGAGCCTGCCCGAGCAGGTGGTGCTGGCCGCGTCCGCGTCCGATGTGGACACGGTCATCGTGGGCGGTCGGGAGGTCGTGCGCGGGGGGCGGCACGTCCTCGGTGACGTCGGCGCCCTCCTCGCCGAAGCGATCGCGGAGCTGTGGACATGAGCACCCTCATCACCGGCATCGCCGAACTCCGCACCCAGGACGACGACCTCGGCACCCTGCACGGCGCCGCCCTGGTCGTCGACGGCGACCGCGTCGCCTGGGTCGGGTCCGCCGACCGTGCCCCCGCCGCCGACAGCCGCGTCGACGTCGGGGGGCGGGCCGTGCTCCCCGGGTGGGTCGACAGCCACACCCACCTGCTCTTCGCGGGGGACCGCACGGCCGAGTTCGCCGCCCGCATGGCCGGGGAGCCCTACACCGCGGGCGGGATCGCCACCACCGTCGCCGCCACCCGGGCCGCCACCGACGACGAACTCCGCGCCAACCTCCGCCGCCACGTCGCCGAGGCCCTGGCGCAGGGCACCACCTGCCTGGAGACCAAGACCGGCTACGGCCTGACCGTCGACGACGAGGTCCGCCTGGCCCGCCTCGCCGCCGAGGAGGTCGACGAGGTCACCTACCTCGGCGCCCACCTCGTCCCACCCGGCGCCGACGCGGGCGCCTACGCGGCCCTGGCCGCGGGCGACATGCTCACCGCCGTGGCCCCGCACGTGCGCTGGGCCGACGTCTTCTGCGAGACCGGTGCCTTCGACGAGGCCCAGTCCCGCGCCGTCCTCACCGCCGCGGCGGCCCGAGGCCTGGGACTGCGGGTCCACGGCAACCAACTGGGCCCCGGCCCGGGCGTGCGGCTGGCGGTGGAACTCGGCGCCGCCAGCGTCGACCACTGCACCCACCTCGCCCCGGCGGACGTCGACGCCCTGGCGGGCTCGACGACGGTGGCCACCCTGCTCCCGGCCTGCGACCTGTCCACCCGCCAACCCCTGCCCGACGCCCGCGCCCTCCTCGACGCGGGTGCCGCGGTCGCCCTGGCCACCAACTGCAACCCGGGCAGCTCCTACACCTCGTCCATGGCCTTCTGCGTGGCCACCGCGGTGCTCCAGATGCGCATGACCGTCGACGAAGCGATCACCGCCGCCACCAGGACCCCGGCCCGGAGCCTCGACCGGCACGACGTGGGGCACTTGGCCCCGGGGGCGCGAGCCGACGTCCACGTCCTCGACGCCCCCAGCGCCACCCACCTCGCCTACCGCCCCGGTGTCCCCCTGACGCACTCGGTGTGGCGGCGGGGGACCCGGGTCGTCTCACCCTGAGCCGGGGCGGCGGGTCAGTCGTCGAACTCGTCGTCGTCGCGGGCCAGGAAGGTGGCCAGGCGTTCGACGGCGGTTTCGAACTCGGGGTTGGTGTCGACGAAGGCGCGCATCCGGTCGGCCAGCCAGGCGAGGGTGACCTCGTCCTCGCCGCGCCGGGTCTCCAGTTCCTCGATACCGCGATCGGTGAAGTACACAGCGAAACTCCTCGAAACGGCGGGACCGCCGGGGGTGGTGCGTTCCCCGGCGGTCCCGACAACAGCGGTCAACTCAGTCGAAGGCCTTGGCGATCAGGGCGCGCTGCTCCAGCTCGTGCACCTTGCTCGACCCGGCCGACGGGGCCGACATCGGCCGCCGCGAGACGCGGGTGATGCGGGTGATGCGGTCCGGGAACAGCTCCGGCAGGATCAGGCCGTAGAACGGCCACGAACCCTGGTTCGCGGGCTCCTCCTGGACCCAGCGGATGTCCTGGGCGCCCGAGTAGCGCTCGAACACCGCGCCGAACTTCTTCTCCGGCACCGGGTAGAGCTGCTCCACCCGGACGATCGCGGTGTCGGTGGCGCCGCGCTTCTCCCGCTCGGCCACCAGCTCGTAGTAGAGCTTGCCGGACACGAACAGGATCTTCTTGATCGAGCCCGGGTCCTCCACCCCCGCGTCGTCGATGATCGACTCGAACCGGGTGCCCTCCAGGAAGTCCTCCACCGGGCTGGTGGCGGCCTTGTTCCGGAGCATCGACTTCGGGGTGAACACGACCATCGGCCGCTGCACGCCGTCGAGGGCGTGGCGGCGCAGCAGGTGGAAGTAGTTCGCCGGGGTCGACGGCACGGCCACGGTCATCGAACCCTCGGCGCACAGTTGCAACCAGCGCTCGATGCGGCCCGAGGTGTGGTCGGGGCCTTGGCCCTCGTGCCCGTGCGGCAGCAGCACCACCACGTCGGAGAGCTGGCCCCACTTGGCCTCCGACGAGGAGATGTACTCGTCGATGACCGACTGGGCGCCGTTGACGAAGTCGCCGAACTGCGCCTCCCACAGCACCAGCGCGTCCGGGTTCGCCACCGAGTAGCCGTACTCGAAGCCGAGCGCGGCGTACTCCGACAGCGCCGAGTCGTAGACCATGAAGCGGCCCTGGTCCTCGGACAGGTTCTGCAGCGGCAGGTACTCCTTGCCGGTCTTGCGGTCGATCACCGCGGCGTGCCGCTGGGTGAACGTGCCGCGCCGGGAGTCCTGGCCCGCCAGCCGCACCATCCGGCCCTCAAGGTTCAGCGACCCGAACGCCAGCAGCTCGCCGAACGCCCAGTCGATGCCGCCCTCGCGGGCCATCTTCACCCGGCGCTCCAATACCGGCTTGACCCTGGGGTGCGGGTTGAAGCCCTCCGGCACCGCCACGTGCGCGTCGGCGATGTGTTCCAGGACCTCCCGGGCCACGCCGGTGGCCAGCTTCGCCGGGACCTGCTGCTCGGACTCCACCGACGGGCTCGGCGAGATCGGGTGCTTCTCCAGCTCCCGCACCTCGTTGAACACGTGCTCGAGCTGCGAGGAGAAGTCGCGCAGCGCCTTCTCGGCCTCCTCGACGGAGATGTCGCCGCGGCCGATCAGCGCCTCGGTGTAGCCCTTCCGGACCGAGCGCTTGGTGTCGATGATGTCGTACATGCCGGGCTGGGTCATCGAGGGGTCGTCACCCTCGTTGTGCCCGCGGCGGCGGTAGCAGACCAGGTCGATGACGACGTCCTTGTTGAACGTCTGCCGGTAGTCCATGGCCAGCCGGGCCACCCAGTAGCAGGCCTCCGGGTCGTCGCCGTTCACGTGGAACACCGGCGCCTGGATCATCTTCGCCACGTCGGTCGCGTACTCCGAGGAGCGCGAGTGCTCCGGCGCGGTGGTGAAGCCGACCTGGTTGTTGATGATCACGTGCACGGTGCCGCCGGTGCGGTAGCCGCGCAGCAGCGACAGGTTCAGCGTCTCGGCCACCACGCCCTGGCCCGCGAACGCGGCGTCGCCGTGCAGGGCGACGGGCAGGACGGTGAAGCCCTCGCCGCCCTTGTCGAGCAGGTCCTGCTTGGCCCGGACGATGCCCTCGAGCACCGGGTCGACGGTCTCCAGGTGCGACGGGTTCGCCGTCAGCGACACCCTGGTCTCGCCGTCGCCGAACATCCGGAAGTACTTGCCCTCGGCGCCCAGGTGGTACTTGACGTCACCGGAGCCGTGCGCCTGCCCGGGGTCGAGGTTGCCCTCGAACTCCTGGAAGATCTGCGAGATGGGCTTGCCGACGATGTTGGCCAGCACGTTCAGCCTGCCGCGGTGCGGCATCCCGATGACGACCTCGTCGAGCTCGTACTCTGCGGCCTTGTCCAGCACGGTGTCCAGCAGCGGGATGACCGACTCGCCGCCCTCCAGCGAGAACCGCTTCTGCCCGACGTACTTGGTCTGCAGGAACGTCTCGAACGCCTCGGCCGCGTTCAGCTTCGACAGCACGTACTTCTGCACGGCCGCGGGCGGCTTCTCGTGCGCGACCTCCACCCGGTCCTGGATCCAGCGCCGCTCGGCGGGGTCGAGGATGTAGGTGTACTCCACGCCGACGGTGCGGCAGTAGGAGTCGCGCAGGACGCCGAGGACGTCGCGCAGCTTCATCCGCTCCTTGCCCGCGAAGCCGCCGACGGGGAACTCGCGGTCGAGGTCCCAGAGGGTCAGCCCGTGCGAGAGCACGTCGAGGTCGTCGTGCTTGCGCTGGCGGTAGTTCAGCGGGTCGGTGTCGGCCATCAGGTGCCCGCGGGTGCGGTACGCGTCGATCAGCGCGATGACCCTGGCGGTCTTGTCGACGCCCTCGGTGGCGAGGTCCTCGGTCCAGCGGATCGGCTCGTAGGGGATCCGCAGCGAGGTGAAGATGTCGTCGTAGAACCCGTCCTCGCCCAGCAGCAGGCGGTGGATCTCGCGCAGGAACTCGCCGGACTCCGCGCCCTGGATGATCCGGTGGTCGTAGGTGGACGTCAGCGTGATGATCTTGCTGATGCCCATCTCGACCAGCGTCTTCTCGCTGGCGCCCTGGAACGGCGCGGGGTACTCCATCGCCCCGACGCCCAGGATCGTGCCCTGCCCGACCGACAGCCGCGGCACCGAGTGGTTGGTGCCGATGCCGCCGGGGTTGGTCAGCGAGATCGTGGTGCCCGCGAAGTCGTCCGCGGTCAGCGCGCCGTTGCGGGCCTTGCGGATGACGTCCTCGTAGGCCTGCCAGAACTGGCTGAAGGTCATCGCCTCGCAGCCCTTGATGGAGGCGACGACCAGGTTGCGGGCGCCGTCCTTGCCCGCGAGGTCGATGGCGAGACCGAAGTTCACGTGCTCCGGCGTGACCGCGAAGGCCTTGCCGTCGGCCTCGGCGTAGTGCCGGTTCATGTTCGGGTACGCCGCGAGCGCGCGCAGCATGGCGTAGCCGATGAGGTGGGTGAAGGAGACCTTCCCGCCCCGGCTGCGCTTGAGGTGGTTGTTGATCACGATGCGGTTGTCCGCCAGCAGCTTCGCCGGAACCGCGCGCACGCTGGTCGCGGTCGGCAGCGACAGCGAGGCGTTCATGTTCTTGGCGATCGCCGCGGCCGGACCGCGCAGCGGCTTGCGCTCCTCGGCGCCGGGCCCGGCGGGCTTGGCCGGGGGCTTCGCGGGCGGCGGGGTGGCCGACTTCGCGGGTGCCGCGGGCTTGGTCGCCGGGGTCGTGGTGGGGGTCACCGCCGCCGGGGGCTTCGCGGCCGGGGGGGTGGCCGGGGCGGCGGCCTTGGGCGCGCTGCCGTTCGTGGCGGCCTTGGTGGGGGCGGGCCGGGTGGCGGTGGCCGTGGCGGACGCGCTGTTCGCGCTCGCCGTGTCACTCCCCGCCTCGGCCTGCGCGGCACCGGCGCGCGGGGTGGGCTTGTAGTCCGCGAAGAAATCGTGCCACGCGGAGTCTACCGACTGGGGGTCGGCGAGGAACTGTTCGTACATCTCCTCGACGAGCCACTCGTTGGCACCGAACTGTGACGCGGGACTGCTGCTGGACACGGCTGGCTCTCGCCTCTATCCATACTCGATCTGGTAATGAGCACAACTCTTCGCCAGGCTAGTCCTCCCCGTTGGCGAGATGGCAGCCAACCGGGGGGCCGTGAGGCACCTCATGCACTGGATCGTTCGAGAGACCGATCCCGTGCGCCATCCGGCCGACGAGCGGCCGATCGTGAGCGCCGGACGGTTGTTCCCGGACAGATGCGGTGGTGCGGCGCGGCTGACCAGCCGACACCCGGGGCGCCACCGCTTCCCGAGGAGGCCGCGCCGCATTGATCGTCCTGGGCCGTTCGGTCCAACGGGCATACGCTGTTCAGGCGTATTGGACCGGGATGAGCGCCCGGATTACGTTTCCGTTTCGTCCGTTTCATTCCACCGGTCACCCCCGTCCATCGGCGAGCGGCACCATCTGTTCGGCGTCCGGTCGGCGCTGCCCGGACAGGCCGTGCGCGGGCTCGGCCGTCCCCAGCTCCCACAGCCGCGCGTAGTACCCGCCCCGGGCCAGCAGCTCCGCGTGCCCGCCCTGCTCCACGACCCGCCCGCCGTCGAGCACGACGATGGTGTCGGCCTTGGCCGCGGTCGCCAGCCGGTGCGCCACCACGAACGTCGTCCGCCGCCGCGCCAGCCGCTCACTGGCCGCCAGCACCTGCCCCTCGGTGGCCGGGTCGAGCGCGGCGGTGGCCTCGTCGAGCAGCAGGATGTCCGGTCGCACCAGCTCCGCCCTGGCCAGCGCCACCAACTGCCGCTGCCCGGCGGACAGGCCCTGCCCGCGCTCGCCCACCGGCTGGCGGAACCCGGCGGGCAGCGTGGCGACCATGTCCAGCGCCCCCACCGCGCGCACCGCCGCCTCCACCCGCGCGGGCGGCGCCCCGGGGTCGCCGTAGCCGACGTTGCGGGCGACGTCGCCGGTGAACAGGTGCGCCTCCTGCGGCACCACCCCCAGCCGCTGGTGGTAGCCGGACAGGTCGTACTCGCGCAGGTCGACCCCGTCGACCAGCACGCTGCCCCCGGTCGGGTCGTAGAACCGGGCGATCAGCTTCACCACGGTCGACTTCCCCGCGCCGGTCGCGCCCACCAGCGCCACCGTCTCACCGGGCCGAACCACCAGGTCGATGTCGGAGACCGCGGGCGTGTCGGTACCCGGGTAGCGGAAGCTCACCCCGCGCAGCTCGACCGCGCCGTCCAGCCGCTCCGGCACCGGCACCGGGTCGGCGGGCGGGGCCACCGACGTCGGCGTGCGCAGCAGCTCGGAGATCCGCCGCAACCCGACCCTGGCCTGCTGGTACCCGTCGAACACACCGGAGAGCTGCTGCACCGGCGCGAAGAACAGCCCCAGGTACAGCAGGAACGCCAGCAGCACACCCGGGGTCAGCGACCCGTCGGCCACCGCGTGCGCGCCCACCACCAGCACCGCCGCCTGCGCCAGCCCGGACAGCATGGTCACGAACGGGAAGTACGTGGCGATGTAGCGCTGCGCCCGCAGCCTGCTCCGCCGGTAGGCGTCGCTGCGCTCGGCGAACACCTCCGCGGACCGGCCCTCGCGGGTGAACGCCTGCGCCACCCGCAGCCCGGACACGTTCTCCTGCATGTCGGCGTTGACCACGCTGACCCGCTCGCGGGCCTCCGCGTACGCCCGCGACGACAGCCGCTGGAACACCACCGTCGCCGCGATCACCACCGGCAGCACCGCCAGTGCCACCCAGGCCAGCTCCAGGTCGGTCACCAGCAGCGCCCCCGTCACCGCCACCACCGTCAGCAGGCCCGCCGCGGCCGAGGTGAGCCCGGTCTGCAGGAACGTCGACAGCGCGTCCACGTCGGTGGTCATCCGGGTCATGATCCGCCCGGCCATCTCGCGCTCGTAGTAGTCCAGCCCCAGCCGTTGCAGGTGCGCGAAGCTGCGCACCCGCAGCAGGTACAGCAGCCGCTCACCGACCCGGGCGGTGAGCACGGTGGTCGCGGCCGTGTTCAGCCACATCACGACCACCAGCACCGCCGCCACCGCGGTCGCCACCCACAGCGCGCCCGCCGTCCCGGTGAGCACCCCGGAGTCGACCCCGGTGCGGATCAGCGCGGGCAGGGCGATCGCCGTCACCGAGTCCAGGACCACCAGGCCCAGCACCACCAGCAGCGCCGCCCGCGCGGGCCGCAGCAACCGCCGCAGCCGGAACCCCGGGTCCGGCGCGGCCGGGTCCTCGCCCCCCAGGTCTGGCTGCTCCGTGGCCGGGGGCAGCGCCTCGACCTGGGCCAGCAGCTCCTCCGTCGGCGGCATCCCGCCCAGCGCGGCCCCGCCGGGGCCCATGCCGCCCATCCGCCCGCCGACGTCGGCGGCCGCGCGGGCGCCGCCCGCGCCCACCGCGTCGGCCACCGGCTCCGGCCACAGCGACGGGGTGGTCCCGTCCGGCCCGGCCACCAGCTCGCGCCGGTCGCGCCGGGTCGGGTCCTCGATCGCGTCGTCCGGCCCGGCCAGCAGCGCCCGGTACAGCTCGCAGCGGGCGGTCAGCTCCGCGTGCGTGCCCACGTCGACCACCCGGCCCGCGTCCAGCACGGCGATCCGGTCGGCCAGCGACAGCGTGGAGCGCCGGTGCGCGATCAGCAGCGTCGTGCGCTGCTCGGTGACCTCCCGCAGCGTGTCGTGGATGGCGGCCTCGGTGGCCGTGTCCACCGCCGAGGTGGCGTCGTCGAGCACCAGCACCCTGGGGTCCGACAGCAGCGCCCGCGCCAGCGCGACCCGCTGCCGCTGCCCGCCGGAGAGGGTCAGCCCGCGCTCGCCGACGACCGTGTCGTAGCCCTCGGGCAGGGCGGTGACGAAGTCGTGCGCCTGCGCCGCCTTCGCCGCGGCCTCGATGTCGGCGTCGGTGGCGTCCGGCCTGCCGTAGGCGATGTTGGCCCGGATGCTGTCGGAGAACAGGAACGCCTCCTCGAACACCACCCCGACCGCGTGCCGCAGCGACGACAGCCGCAGGTCGCACACGTCCACCCCGCCGACCCGGATGGCACCCGCCTGCACGTCGTAGAACCGGGGCAGCAGCAGCGACACCGTCGACTTGCCCGACCCGGCCGTGCCCACCAGCGCCAGCGTCTCCCCGGGCGACACGCGCAGCGACACCCCGTCGAGCACCGGCTCGCTGCGGGTGTAGCCGAAGGAGATGCCGTCCAGTTCGACCCCCACCGGCCCCTCCGGCACGTCGACCGCGCCCGGCTTGTCCACCACGTCCGGCTGCGAGTCGATCAGCTCGTACACCCGCTCCACCCCGGCCCTGGCCAACTGCGCGTTGACCAGCAGCCCGGCCAGCAGCCGGGTCGGGCCGACCAGGTTCGCCACGTAGCTGGCGAACGCCAGAAACGTGCCCAGCGTGACCTGCCCGTTCAGCGCCAGGTACCCGCCGAGGGCCAGCACCGCCACCTGCCCGGCCGACGGCATCGCCACCAGGGTCGCCGCGGGCCGCGAGGTCAGCCGCGCCGACCGCATCCGCTCACCGAAGAGCACCCTGGCCGCCTTCTCCAGCCGGGCGACCTCCCGCGCCTCCTGCCCGAAGCCCTTGACCACCCGGACCCCGGTGACGCTCTCCTCCACGTGCTGGGCCAGGTCCGCCGCCCGCTGCTGCGCCGACCACGTGGCCGGGAACAGCGTCTTGCGGCTGCGCGCCGCCACGTAGGCCACCACCGGCGTCACCACCAGCGCCACCACCGTGAGCAGCGGCGACAGGTAGAGCATCGCCCCCAGCGCGGCCAGCGCGAACACCACGGTGCCCACCGACAGCGGCACCATCATCAGCAGCCCCTGCACCAGTTGCAGGTCGGTGATCGACCGGGACACCACCTGCCCGGTGCGCAGCGCGTCCTGCTTGCCGCCGTCGAGCCGCTGCACCGCGCCGAACACCGCCTGGCGCAGGTCGTGCTGCACGTCCAGGGCCAGCCTGCCGCCCAGGTACCGGCGCAGGAACGCGCTGCCGAAGGACAGCACCTCCATCCCCACCATGGCCGCCACCAGCCAGGCCAGCCGCGCCGTCTCACCCGCCACCGCGTCGTCGACGACGAACTTCACCAGCAGCGGACCGGCGGCCTGGAAGCCGACGCCGACGACGGACGCGGCCATCGACAGCAGCACCAGCCTGCGGTGCCGCCAACAGGCGGTCCAGAGCTTGCGGATCCAACCGGGGGCGTTGTTCTCGGGCACGCCAACAACAGTAGGCGCGGACAGCTCCCCGTGGTGAGGAGCTGCCCGCGCCTGTGGACAACTGGTGGAACGGTGCCGGACCGCCCTGTGGACAACCCGGGCACCGGCGGTGGATCAGGTGATGTCGCGGCTCTTGTTCCGCAGCATCCCGGTCCCGAAGAAGATCGCGGTCCACCCGAGGAAGACCAGGCCGCTGACCCACAGCGAGTACGCGCCCGGCGCCCCCGCGGCCAACCGCATCACCTCGTCGAAGTTCTCCTTGACGTCCGCGGAGGCGGGCACCCCGCCCTGGTCCAGCACGAGCGTCTGGATCTGGTCGAACAGCAGCGCCGCCGCCGTCGAACTCGTCAGGCCGTTGGCCGAGCCGTTGGGCATCAGGCCCGCGAGGCCCTCCAGGCCCGCCGTGCCCGACCCCGCCAGGAACACCTCCAGCACCGGCCCGATGATCAGCGCGTAGACCAGCAGCGACACCAGCGCGCCGACCGGGCTGCCCACCAGGGCGCCGAACCCGAGGCCCACCAGCGTCCACAGCACGCACATCAGCACGCCCGCGACCAGCGTCAGCATCCAGTCCGCGGCGTTGGGCAGGTAGTTGGAGTCCGAGCCGAACAGCGTGCCCAGGCTCACCCCGACGCTGATCACCACACCGAAGACCACACCCCACACCAGGTAGGTGACCGCCTTCGCGCCCAGCACCGACACCCGCGACGGCGCGGTCAGGAACGTGGTGGTGATCGTGCGGCGGCTCAGCTCGCTGGCCATCCCCAGCGCGCCGAACACCATCGGGAACACCGAGGAGATGTTCATGCCCCGGGCCAGCGCGATCACCGACCAGGACACCTCCTCGAAGCTGATGTCGGCCTGCTGGAACAGCGTCGACCGGTTGACCTGGTCGGCGATCTCGCTGGTCAGCGCGGACGCCGCCCACGCCCACAGCAGCGACAGCACCAGCGCCGGGATCAACAGCGCCCACCACAGCTTCGTGGTGAAGATCTTGCGGAACTCCGCGTTGATCAGCTTGACCATCAGTTGCCGCCCCCCTGGCCGCTCGGGTCCTGCTTCGGGTCGGCCGACGAGCCCGTCGGACCGGCGGTCGGGTCCGACACCGCCTGGGTCACGTCGGCGTCGCCACCGAAGTCGGGCGCGGGCGGTGCCTGCTCCCCGGGGGCGTCCGGCGCGGGCGGCACCACGACCGGCTGGACCTGCTGCTGCTGCGGCGGCTGGTACGGCGACGGGGCCTGGTAGGGCGAGGGCGCCTGCGGCTGCTGGTACGGCGCCTGCTGGTACGGCTGCTGCTGGTACTGCGGCGGTTGCTGGTACTGCGGTGGTTGCTGCTGGTAGACGGGCTGGGCGAACCCGCCGGGGGGCTGGTGGCCGCCCGGCTGCTGGTACGGCCCGCCCGGCGGGGCGAAGCCGGGGGCCGAGTACTGGCCGTTGGTCAGCCGGAAGAACAACTGCTCCAGGTCGACCCGCTCCTCCTGCACGCCGTAGAGCGCCACCCCGGCCTTCGCCGCCGCGTCGCCCACCTGCTGCACGCTCGCGCCCACCACCGCGATCCGGCCGTCGGGCAGCGGCGACAGGTTCGCCATCCCCGCCGCCTGCAACGCGGTCACCAGCGCACCCGGGTCCGCCGGGGTCACCAGCACCCGCGCCTGCTGGGAGGCGCGCAGGTCGTCGAGGCGCCCGTAGAACATGGTCTGGCCGCGGCTGACGATCACCACCTGGTCGATCGTCTGCTCCACCTCGGCCAACTGGTGGCTGGAGATCAGCACGGTGCGCCCGGCCGCCGCGTACGCCTTGAGGAACTGCCGCAGCCAGGCGATGCCCTCCGGGTCCAACCCGTTCGCGGGCTCGTCGAGCACCAGCACCTGCGGGTCGCCCAGCAGGGCGGTCGCCAGCGCCAGGCGCTGCTTCATGCCGAGGGAGAACGCCCCGGCCGCGCGGTTCGCGGCGGCGCCAAGGCCCACGAGGTTCAGCACCTCCGTGGCGCGGGAATCCCCGATGCCCATGGCGGCGGTGTAGATCCGGAGGTGGTTGAGCGCGGTGCGCCCCGGGTGGAAGCCCTGGGCCTCCAGCACCGCGCCCACGATCCGGCCCGGGTTGCCCAGCCGCGCGAACGGCTCGCCGTTGATCGTCGCGGTCCCCGCGGTCGGTGTCACCAACCCGAGGATCATCCGCAGGGTGGTGGTCTTGCCCGCGCCGTTGGGACCGAGGAACCCGGTCACCGACCCGGGTTCCACCTGGAAACTGAGGTTCTGCACCGCTGGTACCGGCCCGAAGTTCTTGCTCAGGTTCTGCACCACGATGCGGCCACTGCCGTCCTGCACGGACCCCTCCAGCTCGCCTGGCATGTCGTGGCGGCCATCTTGCCCCATGCGGGTGGTCCCGCGCCGGGCACATGGGCAAACCCGTGCCGGATCAGTCCGGATCAGCCCGGGTGCGCGCGGGGAGCCGGGTACAGCCGGGCCACCACCTCGCCGCCCGCGCCGCGCACCACGCCGTCCACCGGCAGCTCCGCCCGGCGGCGCCTGCCGCGGCGCAGCACCATGCCCTCGCCGATCAGGTGGTCGTGGGCCATCCGCCACACCGGGCACGGCCAGCTCCGCCCCCGGTTGCCGCGCCAGGCCACCGCCGGGCACGCCGGGCAGCGGCCGCCCTCGTCCGGCTGGTGCACCGTCAGCAGCAACCGCCACCCCTGCGCGAGCCGGGTGATCTCGCTGCGCGCCAACGGCAGCAGGGTCGAGGCGTCCGCGGTGCCCGCCGCCTCGTCCAGCAGCGCCAGCCTGCGCAGCACCGCCGACCGCAACGCGTCGTCGGAGTCGCGGGCGTCGAGGCCGCCGCCGTCGAGGCCCGCCGGATCGGACGGGTCGGGGCCGATCGGGGGCGGGCCGTCCGAGAACGGGTCGCCGAAGCCGGTCACGGCGCACCCACCCGCTCGGCGACCTCCGCCAACACCACACCCAACGACCGGGTCTGCTGCGCCGACAGGACCGCCGACGCGCCCGGCGGCGGCACCAACAGCACCAGGTCGTCCTCCACCAGCACCGTCAGCGCCCGATCCCGGCCGAACGGATCATGACAACCGACACACCACCGAGGCTCCATCACCCACCCGACATCGGCGCCACACCCCCGGCCCCACAGGTCCCCGACCCGCCCATCACCCCATTGCCAGGTTTCTCACTCGAAAGTGTCGGTGGTCGGTGAACAAGTAATCACGACTCACCGGCACCCCCGCGTAGGCACAGCCGGGGTTCTATGCCTAAGCTGTAGGTGGCGGCCCGCTCCCAGTGACCCCCAGGCTGGTTGAGCGGGCCGCCCTCGACCCTGAGACCCCCCTGCTCGCGCTTTGCGCTTCGCCGGGGGGTCTCGTCATTTCCCCCCGGGGGGCGACCCCCCGGACCCCCACGGTGCGGTTGGTTCCTGAACCAGCGTGGTTTGGTTCCCGGGGTGACCCCTGGAGTCTCACGGTGCGGTTGGTTTCTGGACCAGCGTGGCTTGGTCTCCGGGGTGGCCCCGGAGTCCTGTGGCTTGGTTCTCGGGGTGACTCCGGATTTGTGCGGTGCGGTTGGTTTGGGTCAGCTTGGGTTGGTGGGCCTTGGTGGCCTTGGTGGGTAAGGGAAGTGGGGGTGGTCGTCCGGTGGTTGGATGAATTTGGGGGTGGGGTGGGGTGGTTAGTTTTCTAGGAGGGTTTTTAGGGGGGTGTGGGGGAGGTTGTGGGCTTGGGATACGGGGGGGTTTGTGAGGTGGCCTGCGTGGGTGTTCAGGCCGGGGGTGAGGGTGGGGTTGGTGGTCAGGGCCTTGTGCCAGCCTTGGTCTGCCAGGGAGATGGCGTGGGGGAGGGTTACGTTCGTGAGGGCGTAGGTGCTGGTCCGGGGGACTGCGCCGGGCATGTTCGCCACGCAGTAGAAGAGGGAGTTGTGGACGGGGTAGGTGGGGTTGTCGTGGGTTGTGGGGTGGGAGTCCTCGAAGCAGCCGCCCTGGTCGATGGCGATGTCGACGAGGACTGAGCCGGGGCGCATGTGCGCCACCAGGTTGTTGGTGATGAGTTTGGGGGCCTTGGCGCCGGGGACCAGGACCGCGCCGATGACGAGATCGGCTTCCCTTGCCGCCTCTTCCACCGCGTAGCGGTTGGAGGTGAGGGTGCGCACCCGGCCGTTGAACTGGGCGTCGATCTGGCGGAGGCGGTCGACGTTGGTGTCCAGTACCTGGACCTCGGCGCCCATGCCCAGTGCGATCGTCGCCGCGTTGACGCCCGCGACGCCGCCGCCGATGACCACGACCCGGGCGGGGAGCACGCCGGGGACGCCGCCGGGGAGCACGCCCCGGCCGCCGGAGGGGCGCATCAGGGCGAACGCGCCCACCTGCGGGGCCAGCCTGCCCGCCACCTCCGACATCGGCGCCAGCAGGGGCAGCGCGCCGGAGGGGGTCTGGACGGTCTCGTAGGCGATGGCGGTGGTGCCCGCCGCCAGCAGTGCCCTCGTCAGCGGCTCGTCGGCGGCCAGGTGGAGGTAGGTGAACAGCACCTGGTCCGCGCGCAGCCTCGGGTACTCCTCGGCGATCGGCTCCTTGACCTTGAGCACCAGCTCGCCCTCGGCCCACACCTCCTCCGCCGACGGCAGCACCTTCGCGCCCGCGCCGGTGTACTCGGCGTCGGTGATCGCCGACCCCTCGCCCGCGCCCGCCTCGACGAACACGTCGTGGCCGCGGGCGGTCAACTCGTGCGCGCCCGCCGGGGTCAGCGCCACGCGGTACTCGTGGTTCTTGATCTCACGGGGAACAGCGATCTTCACCGGGGTGGTCCTCTCGCTCGTGGCTCGGGGGTGTCCTGTACCACGGTCTCCCCGCCGACCCCGGTTGTCATCGTGCGACGGGCACGAGAATCAGCCGGGTGGGTGGTGCTGCCACGACAACGGCACAGCGCGACAACGGCACCACGACAACGGCACGGCGCGACAACGGCCGGGCTCAGTGCCAGCGCTCGGCCACCAGTTGGCACAGCAGGGCGACCCGGGTGTCCGGGTCGGTGAGGTCGACCGCGAGCAGCGCGGCCACCCGGGACATCCGGTACCGCAGGGTGTTCGGGTGGATCCGCAGCGCCGCGGACGCCGCCCTCGGGTCGCCGGGGTGGCGCAGCCACTCGTAGAGGGTGTCGCGGTACCAGTCGTCGCTGCCGTCCAACCGGGCCAGTGGGCCGATGCCCGCCACCGCGCCCGAGATCGCCGTCGCCGCCCGGTGCAGCACCAGCACCACCCACACGTCGTCGTGCGCGGCGACCCGACCGCCGACCAGCCCGGCGCGCAGCAGCGCCAGCGCCTCGTCCGCCTCCGCCCGACCCCGGGCCAGGTCCCCTGCGCCCACCGCGGTCCCGGCGGCGGCCTGCGGACCGGCCGGGTCGCCCAGCGCGGACCGCAGCGCGGGCCACCCCTCGTCCGGCACGATCGCGTACAGCACACCGTGCAGCTCGCCCATCGCCGTGCGCCTCCCGATACCCGCGCCGAGCCGGGCGGCCAGGGCGAGCCTGCCGCCCTCGTCGTGCGCGTCGATGGCCACCACCCGGTGCGGGCCGGGACCCAGGTCCAGCTCGGCCGCGGCCAGCCGACCGCTGCCCTCGCCGAGCAGCGCAGCGCGCACCAGGTCCGCCGACCGGCCCCGCGCACCGTCCTCCCTGGCCCGGCGGCGCAGCAGGTGCAGCGCCACGACCGGTGCGGTGTCGGCGAACGCGGCGGCGCGCTCGTCGGGCACCGGCCCGGACACCACCGCCCACATGGAACCCAGCAGCTCCCCGCCCATCCGGATCGGCACGACCAGCCGCGGCAGCGTGCCGTCGGGCTGCGCGGGCACGAACACCACCGTGCGCCCCTTGACCAGCTCCCGGAACACCCCGTGCGAGCGGAACCGGGCGAGCACGTCGTGCGGCACCCGCCTGCCCATGATCGTCGACACCCTGGCCGGGTCGGTGCCGTCCTGCCGCGCCGAGTACGCCAGCACCCGCGAGTTCGCGTCCTCGATGGTCACCGGCGCGTCCACCACCGCCGCCGCCGCGTCCGCCAGCCCGAACAGGTCGCCGAACGGGTCCGCTGGCCCGGACTCGTCGGCCGCCGCGTCGAGCACCGACCGCAGCAGCCACACCAGTTGCGCCCACGACGTGTCCGCCCGCACCTCCACGACCGCCACCGCGGCGCGCTCCGCCGCGGCCAGCACCGCGGGGTCCTCGGCCAGCGGCGGCTTCACCAGCACCGCCGCCGCGCCCCGCCGCCCGCACTCGCCCACCAGCCCCACCGCGCCCGCCGCGTCGACCCCGACGCCCAGCACCAGGTCCCCGGCCGCCACCACGCCCCCGTCGGCGATCACCACGTCGCCCACCGCGCCGTCCCCGCCCGCGGCCACCAGCCGCAGCAGCGTCGGCCCGACCCGGTCCACCACGTCCCGCACGCCGACCATCGCCCGACCTCCGCTCACCCGCCCCAGTAAAGGTCAGCGGCGCGCGGCCAACCACGCCAGGGCCGCCACCGCGGCCATCCCGCGCGCGTTGGGGTGCACCGCCGCGGCCGGGCTCGCGGGCAGCAGCGGCTCCACCCACCGCCGCTCCGGGGCGGCGCACGCGTCGTGCCCGGTCCCGTACCGGTACGGGTCGACGTGGTCGGAGCCGGTCGCCGCGGCCGCGGCGGCGAGGGAGTCGTCGAGCCGCCGCTCGACCGAGTCGAAGTAGGCGGTGTCCCCGGCGGCGAACGGCATCAGCGGCCAGCAGCCCGGGCCCTCGGGCAGGATGCGCGCGTAGCCGACCACGACCACCCTCGCCCTCGGCGCCAGCTCGTGGACCCGGCGCAGCAGGGCGGTGATCCGCCGCCCGGCCGCGGCGACGTCCGCGGCCGGGACGTCGGTGCCCGATCGGGTGAAGTACGCCCGGCAGCGGTCGCCCCCCGGATCCGCCCGGCCCTCGCGCGCGCAGGTCTCGAGGATGCGGCCGAACCCCATGTCGTTGCCGCCGATGGTCAGCGTGACCAGGTCGGTGTCCGGGGTCAGCGCGGTGAACTGCGCCGGGTTCACCCCACCGGGGACCGCCTGCGGGCCGGTCAGGTGCGCGGTCGTGGCGCCGCTGCACGTCACGTCCACGAACGTGGGAACCCGCAGCCAGGCGGCCAGCAGCGCCGGGTAGTTCGCCGTCGACCGGCCGCACCCGGGGACCGACCCCGGCACCGGTCCGGGGATCTGCGGGCCCGCCGCGTAGGAGTCGCCCAGCGCCACGTAGCGCTGGTAGCCGGGCTCCGCGGCGGCTTGCGGAGCGGCGGAGGCGGGTGCGGCGGCGGCGACGGCCACCGCGCAGGCGAGCAGGGCGCGCAGGCGCATGTGCCCGATGTTTCACGCGGAAGAGGGAACGGTCAATTCGGGATTTCCCAGGGTGTGGACAACCGGGGACCCGGTGGCACCGATCCCACTACCGTGCTGGGCATGGCCGTTCTCACCGTTCGGCGCCACGTCGACCTGCTGCGGGTCACCAGCGCCGCCTGTCGCTGACCGGCCGCGCGAAACCCCTCCCCCAGCGACGAAGGAGTACCACCGCCATGACCGAATCCGCAGCCTGGTCGTTCGAGACCAAGCAGGTGCACGCGGGCGCCGCCCCCGACCCCGCCACCGGTGCCCGGGCCACCCCGATCTACCAAACCACCTCGTACGTGTTCCGCGACAGCCAGCACGGGCAGGACCTGTTCAGCCTCGCCGAGCCGGGCAACATCTACACCCGCATCAACAACCCCACCCAGGAGGTCCTGGAGGGCCGGGTCGCCGCCCTGGAGGGCGGTGTCGCGGCACTGGCGTTCGCCTCCGGCAGCGCGGCCACCACCGCCGCCATCCTCAACCTGGCCAACTCCGGCGACCACTTCGTCTCCAGCCCGTCGCTCTACGGCGGCACGTACAACCTGTTCCACTACACGCTGCCCAAGCTGGGCATCGAGGTCACCTTCGTCGACGACCAGGACGACGCCGAGGCATGGCGGGCCGCGGTCCGCCCGAACACCAAGCTGTTCTTCGCCGAGACCCTGGCCAACCCGGGCAGCAACGTCCTCGACATCCGCAAGGTCGCCGACGTCGCGCACGAGGCGGGCGTCCCGCTGGTCGTGGACAACACCGTGCCCACCCCGTACCTGCTGCGCCCGATCGAGCACGGCGCCGACGTCGTCGTGCACTCGGCCACCAAGTACCTCGGCGGCCACGGCACCACCATCGCCGGTGTCCTCGTCGACGGCGGCACCTTCGACTTCGGCAAGGACCCGGCCCGCTACCCCGGCTTCAACGAGCCGGACCCCAGCTACAACGGCCTCAAGTTCTGGGAGGCCCTCGGCCCCGGCGCGTTCGCCGCCAAGGCCCGCGTGCAGCTCCTGCGCGACACCGGCGCGGCGGTCTCCCCGTTCAACGCCTTCCTGATCCTGCAGGGCATCGAGACCCTGTCGCTGCGGCTGGAGCGCCACGTCGCCAACGCCCAGGCCCTCGCCGAGTGGCTGGAGCAGCGCGACGAGGTGGAGAAGGTCTACTACGCGGGCCTGCCGTCCTCGCCGTACCACGCGGCGGCGCAGAAGTACCTGCCCCGCGGCGCGGGCGCCATCGTCTCCTTCGATCTGCGCGGCGGCGTCGAGGCGGGCCGCCGGTTCGTCGACGGCACCGAGCTGCACAGCCAACTGGTCAACATCGGCGACGTGCGCAGCCTGATCGTGCACCCGGCCAGCACCACCCACAGCCAGCTCACCCCCGAGGAGCAGCTCGCCAGCGGCGTCACCGCCGGGCTGGTGCGCCTCGCGGTCGGCATCGAGAACGTCGAGGACCTCAAGGCCGACCTGGAGGCGGGCTTCCGGGCGGCCAAGGCAGAACTGTGAGTGCCGCTCCCCCTCCCGCCACCGCCGCGTGGCGGGAGGGGGATCCCCCCGGCCGCCGCCGGTTCCGCGCGCTCGGCGCGCTGGACCTGGCGGCGGGCGGGGTCCTGCCCGCCGTCACCGTCGCGTACGAGACGTGGGGGACGCTCAACCCCGGGCGCGACAACGCGATCCTGGTCGAGCACGCGCTCACCGGCGACGCGCACGCGGGCCCGGACGGCGGGTGGTGGGACGGCCTGATCGGACCCGGCCGGGCCGTCGACACCGACCGGTGGTTCGTGGTGTGCGCGAACGTCCTCGGCGGGTGCCAGGGGACCACCGGGCCCGCCTCACCCGCCCCGGACAGGGCCGCCTGGGGCAGCCGCTTCCCCCGGGTCGGCATCCGCGACCAGGTGGCGGTCGAGGCGCTGCTGGCCGACGCGCTGGGCATCCCGGTGTGGGCCGCGGTCCTGGGCGGGTCGATGGGCGGCATGCGGGCCCTGGAGTGGGCCGCGGGCCTGCCGTCGCGGGTCTCGGCCGTGCTGCTGCTGGCCTGCCCGGCCGCGGCCTCGGCCGACCAGATCGCCTGGGCCGCACCGCAACTGGCGGCGATCCGCGCCGATCCGATGTGGAACGGCGGCGACTACTACGGCTCGGAGACCGGACCACACGTGGGGTTGGGGGTCGCGCGGCGGATCGCGCACACCACCTACCGCAGCGGTGCCGAGTTGCAGGACCGGTTCGGGCGCGCGCGGGCAGCCGACGGCCGGTTCGCCGTCGAGTCCTACCTGGACCACCACGCCGACAAGCTGTCCCGGCGCTTCGACGCCGGGAGCTACGTGGTGCTGACCGAGGCCATGAACGACCACGACGTGGGCGAGGGGCGCGGCGGTGTCGCCGCCGCGCTGTCGTCGGTGACCGCGCGGGCGGTGGTGGCGGGGGTGGACAGCGACCGGCTGTACCCGCTGGCGCAGCAGGAGGAACTGGCCGCGGGCATCGCCGGGGCGGACGGGCTCCGGGTGATCACCTCGTCCTCCGGGCACGACGGGTTCCTCACCGAGATCCCGCAGCTTGCCGGGCTGGTCAAGGAACTGCTGGGGTAGACCCCCTGCTCACGCGGTCCCGTCGGCGAGCCACGGCGGGACGGGCAGGTCGCGGGCCGCGCACTCCTCCGACAGGCGCAGCGTCCAGCGCAGCGCCTGGACCATCAGCGTGGTCATCTCCTCCGGGGCCGCGTCGTGCAGCGCGATGTCAAGCTGGGCCTTCGCCGCCTCGGTGTCCCCGTGCACCTCGGCGAGCAGGGTGCGGACCGCCGTGCGGACTGGGGGATCGGCCTCGTCGATCGGGACTTCCTCGCCGTTGTCGTCGTAGACCTGCATCTTCACCGGGGCGGTGCCGCCCGAGCCGAGGGCGGCGACCATGGTGCCGCACTCCCCGAACAGGATCAGCATCAGCTCCCTGGCCTCGGTGTGGCTGTCGCGGGTGTCCCGCACGGCCGCGGCGACCTGGTCGAGGGCGCCGTCGTCCGCCCCCGCCCGCATGGCGGCGATGGCTTGGGCGGCGGCCTCGGTGAGGCGGCGCCTGCGGTCGGGGTCGGCGTCCACGGACCCCATCCTGCAACAGGGCCCGCCCGCGCGGGGAGGTCAGGTCGGGGCGATTCGCTCACTTGGCGGCGGGCTCCCGCCGCGCACGGCGCGCGCCACGTCCGCCACCCCCACCGGGCCGCCGAACGCGGGCCCCTCGCCCGTGCTCGCGCCCCTGGCCGCCCACCAGGACGCCTCGGCCTGGTCGCGGACACCGACCACGCCGACCTCGGCGCCCACCGAACCCACCGCGGCGATCAGCTCGGCGGTGGCCCGCACCGCCACCGCGTCCCCTGGCAGCCAGTCGGGGCGCCAGCCGTCGAACGGGTCGGCCAGCAGCACCGCGCCCACGCCGAACCGCTCCACCAGCTCCACCAGGGCCGGGCCGCCGGTGAAGCCGTGCAGGCCGCGGCCGACCCCCAGGTCGCCCAGGGTGCGCAGGTTGTCCCGGGCGTCGCCGTGGGCGTCGCGGACGGCGGTGGTGTCCAGCACCACCTCCAGCAGGTGCGCGGGCAGCGCCGCCTGCGCCAGGGCCCGGCTGACCGCGCCCACCAGGTCCGCGTCCGCCGTCTGCGTCCTGGTCAGGGTCACCCGCAGCACCGGTCCGCCACCCGGGAACAGCTCCCGCCACACCGGGAGCTGCCCGGCGGCCTCCCGCAGCAGCCACGGCGCCAGCGCCACCGACAGACCGGTCTGCTCGGCCAGCTCCGCGGGCGGCGGCAGCGCGCCCCGGGTGCCCGGCAGGTGCGGCACCGCGCTCACCCGCACCACCGCCCGGTCCGCCAACCGCGCCACCGGCTGGTAGGCCACCACCAGCTCACCCAGCTCCCACGCCGACGGCAGGGACGTGGCGGCGGCACCGACGCGGCGGGCCCGGCGGTCGACGTGCGGGTCGTGCACCGCCCACTGGTCCCGGCCCGCGGCCTTCGCCCGGTGCAGCGCGGCGTCGGCGGTGCGGAACAGCTCCGCGCTGCCCACCTCGGCCGCCGCGCACCGCACCACCCCGATCGACGCCGTCGCCGCCAGGCCGATCTTCCCGTCGTAGTCCGGTTCGGTCAGCTCCGCGCGCACCAGCGCCACCAGACCGGGGATGTCCGGGGTCGACGGCCCGTCCACGACGAACACCGCGAACTCGTCCCCGCCGACCCGCGCCACCAGCGCCGCGGGCTCGTCCTCGACCAGGGCGGCGAGCCGGTGCGCGACCGCGCGCAGCAACCGGTCACCCGCCGCGTGCCCGTGGGTGGTGTTGACCAGCCCGAACGCGTCCAGGTCCAGGCACAGCAGGGTGACCTGGGCCGCCGGGTGGGCCTGCCCGAGCATCACCTCCAGCCGGGACTGGAAGTGCAGCCGGTTCGGCAACCCGGTCAGCGCGTCGTGCAGGCTCTGGTGGGTGAGCCGGGTGCCGAGCAGCTCCAGCTCGCTGAGGTCCTGCACCATCGACACCCGGTACACCGGTTCGCCGCTGTCGTCGCGGACGACGGAGTCGTTCACCAGCACCCACGCGGTGTCACCGTCGGGGCGCACCACCCGCTTGCGGTCCGGCGCGCTCGACGCCGGGTCGGGCTGGTCCTCCTGGCCGACGAGGTACTCGCTGAGCAGGTGCCCGCGCAGGTCCTCCGGCTCGCGGTCCAGGATCGCCGCCAGCGCCGGGTTCGTCTCCAGGAACCGGCCGTCCACCCCGGTGATGGCGATGCCGATGGCGGAGGCGGTGAACACCTCGCGGAACCGGTGCTCGGTGTCCTTGCGGCCCTGCTCGGCCAACCGGGCGGCGCTGAGCATCGCCCGCTTCATGTCCTCCTGCTGCTCCAGCGTCCTGGCGCGCAGCGCGGCGGCGTACCCGGAGGACACCGCGGCCAGCAGCACCACCACCCGTTCGGGGTGGTGGCCCGCGGCGAGCAGCCCACCCGCCAGCACACCCAGTGACCGGGACAGGGTCTCCTCGCCGGTCAGCGCCCCGGTGACCATCCGCGCGCCCACCTCGGCCCCCGGCCCGGTGTCGAACGGCTCCGCCACCAGCGCCGCGGTCAGCGCCGCCAGCATCGAGGCCAGCAGCGCTGCCACGTCCTGCGCGGACCGGGGCACGTACGCCGTCGAGGCGACCACCCGCAGCCACGACCGGACCAGGGTCTCCTGGTCCCCGTCGGGGGCGACCGGTCGGGTCGACATGTGCGCGGGCCTCAGGCCTTGCGGCCGACGCCCGCGTAGATGCCCGCCCGGTCGGGGTCGTCCCCGTCGTCCAGGGTCGCGTCCGGGCGCCACAGGGCCGTCGGCACGATGCCCGGCTCGAGGACCTCGTAGCCGTCGAACAGGGCGGTGATCTCCGCGTGCGACCGGGGGAACATCGGGTCGCGGCTGGTCTTCATCACCTCCACCACCCGGTCCATCGCCGAGGGCATCAGGTCTCGGGTGAACTGGGAGAAGGCGAGGTAGCTGCCCGCCACCATCGGGTTCCGGTACCGGGCGACGATCCCCGCCGGGTCCTTGTCGTCGGGGACGAAGTGGAACACCCCGGCCATCAGCAGCCCGATCGGCCGGTCGAAGTCCAGCAGCTCCCGCGTCTCCGGGGCGTCGAGCACCTGCTCCGGCCGGGTCAGGTCGGCCTGCACGATCGTGGCCAGCGGGTTGTCGCGCAGCATCAGCATGCTGTGCGCGTACGCCACCTCCTCGTAGTCCACGTAGACCACGCGCGAACCGGGGTCGGCGTCCTGGGCGATCTCGTGCACGTTGCCCACGGTCGGGATGCCGGAGCCGAGGTCGAGGAACTGGCGGACCCCCTGCTCGACCATCAGCAGCACGGAGCGGCGCAGGAAGGCGCGGTTGTGCCGGGCGATCTCCCTGGCGTTGGGCTGGGCCTGGAGGAACCGGTGGGCCAGCTCGCGGTCGTGCCGGAAGTTGTGCCCACCGCCGAGCAGGTAGTCGTAGAGCCGCGCGGCACTCGGCCGCTCCAGGTCGATCCCCTCGGGCACCCAGCCTGCCAACTCCGCCACGGCCAACCCCTCTTCCGACTCGGCAGCGTGACGGACACGTTACTCGCCGCCGCCATCACCCGGACGAGACCTCGATTTCACACCCACGGTCACCCCGGGGCGACCACCTGAGTGGCCGGGAGTCGCCCACACCCCACTTGCCTGTGAATTCTGCGAATCGAGTACGCGCACTTCGGTGCCCGCGGCGGCTCGCTCCGTCGGCGGTACCGGCGGTCGACATCCGTGCCATTGTCGGAGGTGGACCATTCCCCAGGGGGAGGACAAAAGTGAAACGTTCCTTGACGGCTCTGGTTTTCGCGTTGCTCGGCTTCCTCGGCATCGGCTTGTCGGCAGGGGTGGCAGGCGCGGACCCGCTGACTCCCGCGTTCGCCGAGATCTGCAACGGGACCAGCGGTTGTGTCACCGCGAACATCTCATTCTCGAACCGCTCGGCAACGGTCGTGGGAAACGTGTTCGACGACCGGAATTCCGGCTCGACGACCGCGGTGTTCGACTTCTACACCGCGAACGGCTATTACAGCACGCAGACCCGGACCGCTGCCAATGAAAGGAGGTCGTTCAACTTCACCGAGCCGGGCCCGGTCGGTGGAATCAACCTCGTCCGTGTCTGGCTGGTCGCCAATGCCACCGGCGCATACACTTTCGTCGCCGACGTCCACAAGCCCTAGGCAGCTCGAACCTGCTCACGCTCGTCGCGGGACAGCTCGGTCGGAGCTGTCCCGCCTGCGTTTCCGCGATCCCGCGACGCGGCCGGTCGGCGTGGGCCGTCGTCCGCTGGGAACCGGTGCGCTAACGGCCGCTTAAGCGCGGCTGAAGACTCGGCTGGGCGGCAGGGGTGTGCACCAGGGCGGAGAGGGCCATGCCGGTCAGCAGGTCCGCCATCTGGTCGCGGTCGAGGTGCCTGCTGTGCGGGGTTGAGTTGATCAACCCGAAGACCGCGTGCGCCGCCGCGCGGGCGGTGGGTTCGGTGACCTCGGGGACGGCCGCCACGATCACCTCGACCCAGGTCTCCACGTACCGCCGCTGCAGGGCGCGGACCTTGCGCCGGTCGGGGTCGGTGAGGTTGCCCAGGTTGCGCTCCTGCACGGTGATCAGCGCCGGGTTGTCCAGGGCGAAGTCGACGTGGAAGCGGACCAGTTCTCCCAGCGTGACGTCGGGGTCGGCCACCGGGGACACCCGCGCCTGGCCCCCGGTGAGCAGCACCTCGCTGATGGAGGTGAGCATCTCGCCGAGCATCGCGTCCTTGGACCGGAAGTGCCGGTACAGGGCGGGCCCGGAGATGCCCACCGCGGAGCCGATGTCGTCGATCCCGACCCCGTGGAAGCCGTGCCGGGCGAACAGCTCGGCGGCGGCGGCCAGGATCTGCTCGCGGCGGGACGGCTTGGCGCCTGCGGGGTCGGCTGCGGGGGGCACGGGCACATCGTACGGAGGTCCGGTTAGCGCCCGCTAACCGGACGCCCACCCCCTAAAGTGGCAAGTGTTAACACATTGTCGGGAGGTACCGTGAGCGCTTTTCCGCTGGTAGTGATGTGAACCGTCGGGAATTCCTCCAGATTCGGAGGCTAGAAATGCGCATCACTCGCTCCTGGGCCGTGGCTGTGCTCACGGCCCTGTCGATCCTCGGGCTGGCGTCCCCCGCGCTCGCCGCCCCCGCCGCCGCGGGCGGGTACGTCGCCCTCGGCGACTCCTACTCCTCCGGGCTCGGCGCGGGCAGCTACGGCAGCAGCGGCGACTGCAAGCGCAGCAGCAACTCCTACGCCCAGCTGTGGGCCAACGCGCACGCGCCGTCGTCGTTCGCGTTCGTCGCCTGCTCCGGCGCCGTCACCTCGGACGTCACCAACAACCAGCTCTCCGCGCTCACCTCCTCCACCGCCCTGGTCACCATCTCCGTCGGCGGCAACGACGCGGGCTTCGCCAACGTCATGACCGACTGCAACCTCGGGTCGGACTCCACCTGCGTCGCGGGCAACACCGCCGCGCAGAACTTCGCCCGCACCACCCTGCCCGGGCGGCTGAACACCGTGTACTCCCAGATCCGCACCCGCGCCCCCTCGGCCAGGGTGGTCGTCATGGGCTACCCGCGCATCTACAAGCTCGGCGGTTCCTGCGCCATCGGGCTCAGCGAGACCAAGCGCGCGGCCATCAACCAGTCCTCCGACGTGCTCGCGGGCGTCATCTCCTCGGCCGCCTCCGCGCACGGCTTCACCTTCGTCGACGCCCGCAACTCCTTCTCCGGGCACGAGATCTGCGCTTCCGGCACCCGCTGGATCAACAGCGTCACCTTCCCGATCGCCGAGTCCTACCACCCCAACAGCGCGGGCCAGAACGGCGGCTACTACGCCGCGCTCCGCGCCGTCACGGGCTGAGCCGCGACACCCGGAGGCCACCCCCACCCCCGGTGGAGGTGGCCTCCGACCTGTCCGAGGTCGGCTGGACGGAATTGTTAGTCAGCGCTAACATCGAGGCTGTAGTTAACGGTGACTAACGGCGGGATGTGCGATGGACGCGCCTGTGCTGCGCAGCGGGGTCGACGAGGGTTCCGCGGGGTTCGCCGACAACGTCGAACAGCACTCGGCCCTGGTCGACGACCTGCGGCGGCGCCTCGACACCGCGGCACTCGGCGGCCCCGAGCGGGCCAGGGACAAGCACGTCGCCAGGGGGAAGCTGCTGCCCCGGGACCGGGTCGACTCGCTCCTCGACCCCGGTTCCCCCTTCCTGGAACTCTCCCCCCTCGCCGCCACCGGCCTCTACGGCGACGAGGCACCCGCCGCCGGGGTGATCACCGGGGTGGGGCGGGTGTCCGGGCGCGAGGTGGTCGTGGTGGCCAACGACGCCACCGTCAAGGGCGGCACCTACTACCCGATGACCGTCAAGAAGCACCTGCGCGCCCAAGAGGTCGCCCTCCAGAACAACCTGCCGTGCCTCTACCTGGTCGACTCCGGCGGCGCGTTCCTGCCCGCCCAGGACGACGTCTTCCCCGACCGCGAGCACTTCGGTCGCATCTTCTACAACCAGGCCACCATGTCCGCCCGCGGCATCCCGCAGATCGCCGCCGTCCTCGGCTCCTGCACCGCGGGCGGCGCCTACGTCCCGGCCATGAGCGACGAGGCCGTGATCGTCCGCAACCAGGGCACCATCTTCCTCGGCGGACCGCCCCTGGTGAAGGCCGCCACCGGCGAGGTCGTCACCGCGGAGGAACTCGGCGGCGGCGACGTGCACGCGCGCACCTCCGGCGTCACCGACCACCTCGCCGACGACGACGCGCACGCCCTGCGCATCGTCCGCTCCATCGTCAGCACCCTCGGCCCGCGCGCGCCCAAGCCGTGGGACGTGCTGCCCACCGAGGAACCCGCCGTCGACCCGGCCACCCTCTACGGCGCCGTGCCCATCGACTCGCGCACCCCCTACGACGTGCGCGAGGTCATCGCCCGCGTCGTCGACGGCAGCCGGTTCCGCGAGTTCAAGAAGGAGTACGGCGCCACCCTCGTCACCGGCTTCGCCCGCGTCCACGGGCACCCGGTGGGCATCGTGGCCAACAACGGCGTGCTCTTCGCCGAGTCCGCCATGAAGGGCGCGCACTTCATCGAACTCTGCGACCAGCGCAGCATCCCCCTGGTCTACCTGCAGAACATCACCGGCTTCATGGTCGGCCGCGACTACGAGGCGGGCGGCATCGCCAAGCACGGCGCCAAGATGGTCACCGCCACCGCCTGCGCCCGCGTGCCCAAGTTCACCGTCGTCATCGGCGGCAGCTTCGGCGCGGGCAACTACTCGATGTGCGGGCGGGCGTACTCACCCCGCTTCCTGTGGATGTGGCCCAACGCCCGCATCTCCGTCATGGGCGGCGAGCAGGCCGCGGCCGTGCTGTCCACCGTCCGCCGCGACGGCATCGAGGCCCGCGGCGGCGAGTGGTCCGCGGCCGAGGAGGAGGCGTTCCGCGACCCCATCCGCCGCCAGTACGAGGAGCAGGGCAACCCCTACTACTCCACCGCCCGGCTCTGGGACGACGGCGTCATCGACCCCGCCGACACCCGCCAGGTCCTCGGCCTGGCCCTCTCCGCCGCGGCCAACGCGCCGCTCGAACCCGTCCGCTACGGCGTCTTCCGGATGTGATCGCAGTGTTCAGCACGGTCCTCATCGCCAACCGCGGCGAGATCGCGGTCCGGGTGATCGCCACCCTCCGCCGCCTCGGCATCCGCTCGGTCGCGGTGTACAGCGACGCCGACGCGTCCGCCCGGCACGTCCGCGAAGCCGACGAAGCCGTCCACATCGGACCGGCCGCCGCCCGCGACAGCTACCTGTCCACCGAGAGGGTCATCGCCGCCGCCCGGCTGAGCGGCGCCGAGGCCATCCACCCCGGCTACGGCTTCCTCGCCGAGAACGCCGCCTTCGCCCGCGCCTGCGCCGACGCCGGACTGGTCTTCATCGGACCGCCCCCCGGCGCCATCGAGGCCATGGGCGACAAGATCCGCGCCAAGCTCACCGTCACCGCCGCGGGCGTCCCGGTCGTGCCCGGCCGCACCGAACCCGGCATGACCGACGACGACCTGGTCGCCGCCGCGGCCGAGGTCGGCTACCCGGTGCTGCTCAAGCCGTCCGCGGGCGGCGGCGGCAAGGGGATGCGGCTCGTCGAGTCCGCCGACGGGCTCACCGCGGCCATCGAGTCGGCCCGGCGCGAGGCCCGCGGCTCCTTCGGCGACGACACGCTCCTGGTCGAGCGGTTCGTGCAGCGCCCCCGGCACATCGAGATCCAGGTCCTCGCCGACGCCCACGGCGGCGCCATCCACCTCGGCGAACGCGAGTGCAGCCTCCAGCGGCGGCACCAGAAGATCATCGAAGAGGCGCCCTCGCCGCTGCTCGACCCCGAGACCCGCGCCCGGATGGGCCGGGCCGCCGTCGACGCCGCCAGGGCCGTCGACTACACCGGCGCGGGCACCGTCGAGTTCATCGTCTCCGCCGACCGGCCCGACGAGTTCTTCTTCATGGAGATGAACACCCGCCTGCAGGTCGAACACCCCGTCACCGAACTGGTCACCGGCCTGGACCTGGTCGAACAGCAACTCCGCGTCGCCGCAGGGCAACCGCTTACCCTCACCCAGGACGAGGTCGAACTCCACGGCCACGCCGTCGAGGCCCGCGTCTACGCCGAAGACCCCGCCGCCGGGTTCCTCCCCACCGGCGGCACCGTCCTGCACCTGCGCGAACCCACCGCCGAGTGGGCCAGGGTCGACTCCGGCCTGCGCGTCGGCTCCGTCGTCGGCTCCGACTACGACCCCATGCTCGCCAAGGTCATCGCCTACGGCGCCGACCGCGCCGAAGCCCTCACCAGGCTCTCCGCGGCCCTGGCCGACACGGTGGTCCTCGGCGTCGGCACCAACACCACCTTCCTGCGCGCCCTCCTCGCCGACGAGGACGTGCGCGCGGGCAGGCTCGACACCCAACTCGTCGAGCGCTCACTCGACCGGCTCACCGGCACCGCCGAAGCCCCCGACGAGGTCTTCGCCGCGGCGGCGCTCGACCGACTGCTCTCCCTGCAACCGGTCGGCGCCGCGATCGACCCGTGGGACGTCCCCAACGGCTGGCGCCTCGGCCGCCCCGCCCCGCTCACCCTGCGCCTGACCTGCGGCGACCGCACCGAAACCGTGCACGTGACCGGCACCCCGACCACCGCGGAGGTCACGGTCGGCGACGGCGGACCGGTGCGCGCCTCGGCGTCCCACGCCGACGGCTCGCTGCGGGTCACCCTGGGCGGCAGGGCCACCCGCCACACCCGCGCCCAGTCCGGGGACACCCTGTGGCTGGCCTCCGCCGGGCACACCTGGGCCGTCACCGAGCACTCCGCGCTCGACGGCGACCGGGGGACCGCCGCCGCGGGCGGCCCGGTCACCAGCCCCATGCCCGGCACCGTGCTCGTGGTCAAGGTCGCGGCGGGCGAGCGCGTGGTGGCCGGACAGCCCCTGCTCGTCGTCGAGGCCATGAAGATGGAGCACACCGTCACCGCCGAGGTCGACGGCGTCGTCTCCGAACTGCCCGTCCGGCCCGGCCAACAGGTCGCGCTGGACCAAACCCTGGCCGTGGTCACCCCACCGGAGGACGAGCGATGATCGACCTGAGCGTTGACGAGGAGCACGACGCCCTGCGCAAGACCGTGCGCGAGTTCGCCCGCGAGGAGGTCGCCCCGGTCATCGGCGACCTCTACGAGCGCGAGGAGTTCCCGTACGCGCTCGTGGCCAAGATGGGGCAGATGGGCCTGTTCGGCCTCCCCATCCCCGAGGAGCACGGCGGCATGGGCGGCGACTACTTCGCCCTGTGCCTGACCCTGGAGGAACTCGCCCGCATCGACTCGTCGGTGGCGATCACCCTGGAGGCGGGGGTGTCACTGGGCGCCATGCCGCTGTACCGCTTCGGCACCGCCGAGCAGAAGGAGCGCTGGCTGCCCCCACTGGCAGCGGGAACCGCCCTCGGCGCGTTCGGCCTCACCGAACCGGGCGGCGGCTCCGACGCGGGCGCCACCAAGACCCGCGCCGCCCGCGACGGGGACTCGTGGGTGGTCAACGGGTCCAAGTCGTTCATCACCAACTCCGGCACCGACATCACCAGCCTGGTCACCGTCACCGCCGTCACCGGCACGGACGACAACGGCCGCAAGCGCATCTCGGCGATCATCATCCCCTCCGGCACCCCCGGGTTCGAGGTCTCGCGCAAGTACTCCAAGGTCGGCTGGAACGCCTCCGACACCCGCGGCCTGTCCTTCACCGACGTCCGCGTCCCCGCGGAGAACCTCCTCGGCACCGAAGGCCGCGGCTACGCCCAATTCCTGTCCACACTGGACGAGGGCAGGGTCGCCATCGCCGCCCTCTCCGTCGGCCTCGCCCAGGGCTGCGTCGACGAGTCGCTGACCTACGCCGCCGAGCGCTCCGCGTTCGGCCACAACATCGGCTCCTACCAGGCCATCCAGTTCAAGATCGCCGACATGGAAGTCCGCACCCACACCGCCCGCCTCGCCTACTACGCCGCGGCCGCGAAGATGCTGCGCGGCCAACGGTTCAAGAAGGAAGCGGCCATCGCCAAGCTGGTCGCCTCCAACGCGGCCATGGACAACGCCCGCGACGCCACGCAGATCTTCGGCGGCTACGGGTTCATGAACGAGTACCCGGTGGGGCGGTTCTACCGGGACGCGAAGATCCTGGAAATCGGGGAGGGCACGAGCGAGGTGCAGCGGATGCTGATCGCCCGCGAACTCGGACTGGCGGGCTGACCGCCCGCCTGTCCACCCCGACCGGGCGATCTGCGCGCGGCTCGGTCGGTCGGGGCGGACTGGCGCGGCACACCGCGCCTCGGCGAACTCGTGCGCCAGTCGGTCGAAGACCTCCCGCCGTGCCTGATCACCGAATCTGCCGACCGGGTCTGGACCGACCTCAGGCTGTCCCTCGAGACAGGTCGGGACCGGTCCCGACCGGTCGTCGGTAGGTTCCCGGCATGGCCCGACTGGCAGTGGCGGTGATCGCCGCGGCGTGCTGCACGTCCGTCGCGTGTGCCTCGCCCGCGCAGGCTCCGCCACCGGCCGCGCCGACCTCCCCGCCACCCACCAGCCCCGCCCCGGCCCTCGCGGACTGGGCGGACGGGTACTGCAAGGCGGTCAAGGACCTCACGACCGAGGTGTACACGCTGCCGAAACCCTTCGACATCAAGACCGCGGCGGACCTGCCACGGGTCGAGACCGCGCTGAGCACCCTGGACGCCAAGCTGAGCAACGCGATCACCGGACTCGAGAACCTCCCGGACCTGGCGCCTCCCGCCCAGGAAGCGAACGCCGTCGTGTCCGACAGGCTCGCCCACTATCGCGACCTGCGCGGCCAGGTCGTCGAATACCTCGTCGTGCTGCACCGCGGTGGCGTGGATTATGCCCAGTCCGCACTCACCGTCCTCGGCATCGACATGGTGGCCTACAAGCCCGCCGCCTACGCCTCCGACGTCCCCGGGATGCGCGAGGTGATGAAAGCCAACGACAACTGCAAACTGGTCAGCTGAGGCGGGTCGGGGCGGGTGTTCCTCCCGATTGTCCACTGTGGCCAAGCGGGGAACATGGCGTCGACGGTGGACTCGGCACCGGCAGGTCAGCACCGGGGCCGCTGATCTCATGGCGGGCCGGAACCCGAAAATCGCCAGTCGCCCCAGCCGCCAGTCGCCGGTGCGCCTGGCGGGTCTCCGCCGTCGCCGTGCGGCGCGGCCGGCGGTCACGCCGCCGAGGCGGGGTCAGTGCGGGCGGGTCCACGCGTAGTCGCGGCGGGTGGCGAATTCGCGGTAGCCCGCGCGGGCGAAGGCCGCGCGCATGGGGTGGTTGGCCTGGTCGGTGTCGGAGTGGATGCGGGTGGCTCCGGCGGTGGTCAGGGCTCGGGTGCCGGTGGTCAGCAGGTGGTCGACGTGGCCCTGGCCGCGGAAGGGTTGGGCCACGCCGATTTCGGCGAGGACGGGGTGGTCGCCGTCGATGAGGGCGGGGACGACGTAGCCCGCGGGGTGGCCGTCGGGGGTGAAGGCGATGGTGAACCAGGCGGGGTCGCCGGGGTAGGCGAAGCACTTGTGCAGGCGGTCGGCGGCTTCGGCGGTGCGGCCGCGGGTGGCTCGGGCGCGGCTGGAGTGGTGGTCCAGGGTGCCGTCGCCGACCTGGGCGAACAGGGTCATCAGGGTGTCCTCGTCCACGTGGCGGGCCTGGCGGAGTTCCAGGGGGGTCCGGGGCCGCGTTCTCCTCTTCGATACGGG